>NZ_JBSGFQ010000014.1:0-166116 GCF_053603495.1 Nonomuraea sp. NPDC004186
CCTCCCCATCAACACCCACACCCTCAGCAACCGCCACGACGGCGTCCCGCCCATCCTGCGCGGGCTCGTCCGGGCCCCCGCCCGCCGCACCGCCCACGCCGGGCAGGCCGTGGCCGATGGGTCGGTGGTGCAGCGGCGGCTGGCCGGGCTGTCGCCGGCGGAGCAGGTCGAGGAGCTGACCCTGATGGTGCGCGAGTGCGCGGCGAAGGTGATCGGCTACAGCGAGCCGGAGGCGATCCGGGCGGAGCAGAACTTCCTCGAAGCGGGCTTCGACTCGCTGACCGCGATGGAGCTGCGCAACGTACTGAACAAGGCGACCGGCGTGCGGATGCCGGCGACGGCGGTCTTCGACTACGGCACCGCCGCGGCGCTGGCCCGGCATCTCGCGGAGGAGATCGCGATCGACAACGGCGCCGGCTGGGACTCCGGTCCGGCGGAGCCGGACGGGGGCGGATCGCTCAGCTCGCTGGTGCGCGCCGCGGCTCCCGCCGGGAAGCTGCAGGAGGGGCTGGACCTGCTGGAGGCCGCGGCGCGGCTGCGGCCGGTGTTCCGGACGCTGGACGAGCTGGACCGCGCGTATCCGCCGCTGGCCCTGGCCTCGGGGCCGGCGCGGCCGAAGCTGTTCTGCTTCAGCACGCCGATGGCGCTGGGCGGCGCGGCCCAGTTCGCCCGGCTGGCCGTGCACTTCCAGGGAGTACGCGACCTGTACGCGCTCCAGGTGCCCGGATACGCCCCGGACGACAGCCTTCCGGACAACGCGGACGTCGTGGTGCGCATGTGGGCGGAATCCATCCGGGAGGCGGCCGGCGACGACCCGTTCGTGGTGATGGGCTACTGCGGCGGCGGCAACTTCGCGCACGCGGCCGTCTCGTACCTGGAGCGGAACGGGGTGCGCCCGGACGGCCTCGTCCTGCTGGACACGTTCCTGCCGGACAGCGACGTCATCGACGAGCTCGGCGGTCAGATGCTGGAGGGGATGTTCGACCGGGCGGAGGTGTACGGGCCCTTCAGCGACACGAGGATGACGGCCATGGGGCGCTACTACCGGCTCTTCAGGGAGACGGTGGTGGAGGACATCGAAACCCCCGTGCTCTTCCTCAGACCGGACACCCCCCTGCCCTCCGGGCTCGACGGCGAGCGGTCCAGGGAAGGCAACTGGCGGGCTTCCTGGCACCTGAAGCACGACCTGTGCGAGGTCCGCGGCGACCACCTCACGATGCTGGAGGGCGAGGCGGGGTCCATCGCGAAGGCCGTCGAGGAATGGCTGAAGCCGTCCGGCGGGCGTTCGAACGGCGCGTGAGCGGCGAACCACGCACATGCCGAGGGGAGCGCCGTCAGTGATCCTCGGCCGAGGGCTGACCAGAGCGGGGCCACCGGTGAGGGGGAGCGGGCGACTCCCCCTCCAGGAACCGGGCGATGCCGTCCAGCAGGCGCTGGAGGCTGAACTCGAAGATCTCCTCCAGGTCCGTGAGGACCTCCGGGCTGTTGCGCAGCGCGGCCTGCCGCGGATAGCGGTCGGCGCCCAGTTCCTCGAGGATCGCGGGCACCTTCACCGATCGCCACTGGCTGAGCGAGATCCCGCCGCCGCGCCGTTCGGACGCGATCTCGCTCACCCGCAGCAGGGCGAGCCCCTGTGCGATGCCGCTCACGCCCAGATAGATCCGATGGGTCATGACGGGGTCCAGGCCGAGGCCGTCGAACGCGCCCAGGCCGCGTTCGAAGCGGGCGAGCAGGCTGGGGACGAGCGGCGGCTGGACCGTCGCGATGACCTCGAGGACCCACGGGTACGTCGAGTACAGCGCCCACTCCCACCGCGCCGCGGCCTCCAGTTCGGCCCGCCAGCCTCGGAAGGTGTGGGGCTCGGTGTCTCCGCTCTCGCTGAACACCGCCTCGACCATGAGGTCGATCAGCGCGTCCTTCCCGTCGATGTAGTTGTACAGCGACATCACCTTGACGCCGAGCACGTTCGCGACGTGCCGCATCGACATGCTCTCCAGGCCCTCGGCGTTGGCGATCCGGATGGCGGTCCACACGATCCGCTCGCGGGACAGGCCGGCGTCGGTCCGCTGGGAATCGGCGCGCCCGCCGGTGACGGGCCGTGCGGGACGGGGTGGCGAAGGCCGCTCGTCCTTCTTCTCCCGCCAGGCTCCCTGGCCGGTCCGCGCGTCGAGGCGGGCCCGGTAGGCGCGGGCCTGGCACGAGCGCGAGCAGTAGCGGGGCTTGCGCCCGCGGGGAGGCACCGTGAGCTCTTTCCCGCACTGGACACACGTCAGCATGGTCGCCTGATTTCATCACGATCTTCCATTGTGATGAAATTATATCACGCGACTGATGTGACGAAAAAAGAGGTGGAGTGATTGTGACGAAAATATCCTTCAAGAATGTGCGCCAGTCAGGAGGTAATCGTGAACAGCCATGACATGGAGCACCAGCATGCCGTGGCAGTCAATGTTTACTTGACAAGGCCCTTTGGCAAGCTGACATATGGTGTACTGTAAATGTTACGTACACAGTATGAGAGGGGTGGGAATGGATATCGCCGAAAGAGGCGCCAAAGCGGGGTGGCGGGAGTGGACCGGCCTGGCGATCCTCATGCTGCCCGTACTGCTCATCTCCATCACGGTGACGGTGCTGTTCTTCGCGCTCCCGTCACTGACCGCCGAGCTGGAACCGAGCGGCACACAGCAGCTGTGGATCGTCGACATCTACGCCTTCCTGCTGGCCGGGCTGCTCATTCCGATGGGCAATCTGGGTGACCGGATCGGCCGCCGGCGGCTGCTCCTGGTGGGCGCGGTGGTGTTCGGCCTCACGTCGGCCATCGCGGCGTACGCGCCCAGTGCCGAGCTGCTCATTGTGGCGCGTGGCCTGCAGGGGGCCGCGGCGGCGACGCTGATGCCGCCGACCCTCGCCCTCATCCGGGTGCTGTTCACCGACGGCCGCCAGCTCCACATGGCCATCGCCATCTGGGCCGCGATCTTCACCCTCGGCAGCGTGGCCGGGCCGATCGTCGGCGGGTGGCTGCTGGAGAGCTTCTGGTGGGGAGCGGTCTTCCTGATCAGCGTGCCGATCATGATCCTGTTACTCGCGCTCGGCCCGCTCCTGCCGGAATACCGCGACCCCAACCCCGGGAAGTTCGACATTCTCAGCGCGGTCCTCGTGCTGCTCGCCGCCCTGCCGATCGTCTACGCGGTGAAGATGGTCGCCGAGCAGAACTTCTCCGTGACGATGTGGATCAGCGCCGTGATCGGGCTGCTGTTCCTGACCCTGTTCCTGCAGAGGCAGCGCAAGCTGCCCGACCCCATGCTGGACCTGGCGCTCTTCCGCCGGCACGCGTTCACCGTGTCCCTGATCACCGCCACCCTCGCGGTGTTCGCCCTCGTCGGGACGTTCTATTTCATCACGCAATACCTGATGTCGGTGCTCGGGATGCGGCCGATCGTGGCCGGGCTGATGACCGTGCCGACAGCCGTCAGCTCGGCGGCCGGCTCGGTGCTCGGGGCGGCGCTCACCAAATGGTTCCGGCCCGGCACCATCATGGGCTCCGGCATGGTCTTCGGGGCGATCGGCTTCCTGCTGATCTCCCAGCTGAGCACGGACGTCAACCTGCCGCTGCTGTTCAGTGGGCTGTTCCTGCTGGGCTGGGGGATCGGATCGGTGCAGGCACTGGCCTCCACCATGGTGGTCGCCACGGCGCCGCCCGAGAAGGCGGGATCCGCCTCGGGGCTGTTCGAGTCCTCCACCGAGTTCGGGCAGGCGCTCGGAGCCGCCATCCTCGGCAGCATCGGGGTGGCCGTCTACCGCAGCACCCTCGCCGCGCAGCTGCCGCCCGGCGTCCCGCCCGACGCCGCCGCGGTGGCGCACGAGACCCTCGGTGGCGCGCTGTCGGTCGCCGCCGAGCTCCCTCGGGCGGTGGGCGAGGCCCTGGCCTCCGTGGCCCGCGACGCCTATGTAGACGGAATGCAGATCGCCGCTTTCGCCGGCGCGGTCATCATGCTAGTAATGGGGATTCTCGCGTTCATCAAGTTGCGCGAGGCGCAAAATCCTTCGTGATGCGTCCGGGGCACGGCGTAAATGGGTGGGGCCGATGTACGGAAGACCGGACCAGAAAAGGGGGGATAGCACCATTGAGTACATGAGAGAATCCGGGCACTCTTCGAGGTATAGGCAAGAGTCTTCGCGAGACGAACGCGATTGATCCTCGGTGCGTTCGCGTCGGCAGGCACCGGTGCGGTGCCGCGACCGCGGGCCACCCTTATTGTCGGAGGGAAGTCGGAGACATGTACGACCAGAGCAGTCATACCTTTTTGAATTTGACGGGCTATGGCGTGGCACATGCGGCCGACTACCCGACCGACGATTTCCGGGAGAACAGCCGGGACGACTATCGGACGACCGTCGAGCAGACCGCCGCGTTTCTCGCCGCCGAGGCGGGGATCGACGGTTCGAGCACGGTGCTCGAGGTGGGCGACGACTGCGAATGCCTGCTGGTCTACCTGGCCCAGTGGTTCGGCTGCCGAGGCGAGGGGATCTTCGAGAGCGAGGAGTACGTCAGGTTCGCCCAGGATCTGTGCACCAACCAGCGGCAACGGCTGGACGTCGGCTTCCGGCGGGCCTCGGTGCTGGGACTTCCGTACGAGCCCGGCACTTTCAGTCACGTCGTCAGCCACGGCGCGCTGCACAAGGCGCCGGACATGCCGCGCAGCTATGCGGAGATCCGCCGCGTGCTGCGCAGCGGCGGCATCTTCGCCTTCAGTGATTTCTACCGGCCGCGGACGAGGATCAGCGAGCGCACCCGGACCGAGGTCTACGACAAGTTCGGATGGAACGACGGCTACACGCTTCTCGAATACCATTCCGCGCTGGAGGAGGCCGGCTTCGAAATCAGTTCGGTGGTCAATGTGACCGGCTTCCTCAGGCGGACGTTCGAGGGAAACGCGGAGGCGGCCCGGGCGCGGGCCGAACAGATGGCCGACGCCGAGGCCCGGGACAAGATGCTCGCCTTCGCCGCGTCATGCGAAGAAGTGCAGTCCGCCATCGACCGGGGGGAGGTCGGCTGGGCCATCGTCGTCGTCCGCAAACGGGACGTACCCGAATGGGAAATCCCGCTAGATGAATGAAACCGGCCGTCACCCGGGCACGGACGCCGAGCCGGGAAGGTGCCGGGAATTCTCCGCGACGAGCACGTTTCCGTTAGACGAACCGAGCTCTTTCGACGAGAACAGACGCGGAAGGTCGTTCCGGCCGTTCACCCCGAGTTTGCGATATATGCGCGTGAGGTGCTGCTCCACCGTACTGATGGTGATATGAGCTCTCGTCGCGATCTCCCGGTTCGTGTAGCCGAGCGCCGCCATCGAGGCGACCCGATATTCGGCGGGGCTCAGGGCGTTCTGGTCGTTCCCGGCGGCCATCGCGCCGAATTCGCTGTCGAAGGCGTTCGCCACCGACCTGCGCAGGGGCTCGGCATGGCAACGCTGGCCGACCCGGTCCGCCTGCTGGCCGATGAGCCGGGCCTTGTCCGTCTCGCCCAGGGCGGCCAGGGAGTGGCTGAGGCGTGCCAGCGCGTGCGCCAGCTCCATCTTGTGGCCGGAGTCCTGGAGCATGTCGACGGCCTTGCGCAGCAGCGGCGGCCGGCGTCCGACCTCCTCGGCGGAGGCCAGCACCATCAGCGCGAACCCCCGGATCCGGGGACTGTGGCCGTGCGGCGTGGCGTGGTGCAGCTCGAGGAACTTCCGGGCGCGGGCGTTGTTCTTCAGCACGACCGAGACCCCGGCCGCCCCGAGGCGCCACGGGACGAGCAGCGGCGTGTCGACCTCCCAGGACCGCATCAGCGTGCCGCACTTCAGGAAGTCGCTGAGGCCCGCGTGCGCCTGGCCGACCGACGTTCTGTAGTGGCCCCGCGCGAAGAGGTAGTGCAGCCCGTACCGGGTCTGGTAAACGGTTTCAGGCAGGGGATGACGGAGGTACTGTTCGGCCTTCTGATACTCGCCCATCTCGGTGTGGGCCTCGATGAGGCTGGCCAGCGGGAGCGCCGCGAGCACGCCCAGGCTCCTGGGGGGCAGGGTGCGCAGGGAGAGCTCGCCCCATTCGACGGCCTCCAGCATCTCTCCCTTGTGCTCGGCGATGTGCGCGCGGAAGGCCGCGAGCACGCTCAGCCACGTGGGCGAGTTGCGCCGCTCCGCCACCGCGTACAGGTTCTCGACGAGGGAGGCCGCCTCGTGGGTGCGGTCCGAATAGACGAAGCAGAACAGGGCCGCCTCGACCAGCTCGATGTTGCAGCCTTCGAGCTGGACGGAGTGCAGGACCTTCTCCGCCGTCCTCAGGGCCGCCTCGGTCTCGCCGTCGCGCAGGTTGGCGGCGAGCGCGGAGATCGTCCGCGCGTACGAATGGGCCGGGTGCCGTTCGCTGCCCTCGCGTAAGGGGGAGGGCTTGTGCGTCCCCCGCAACCGGTGCAGGACCGGGGGGTGGGTGCTGGCCAGCCAGTGGTCGGCCGCCAGGCGCCACGCGTGGGCTCCGCCCGCCTCCTGGCCATCGCCCTGCTCGGCCTGCTCCAGCAGCGCGAACATCTCCTCGGCCTCGTCGTACTGGCCGTGCCAGAGCATGCACGTGAGCAGCCAGTGCACGTCCCGGGCGGGCAGCCGGCCGTCCCGCGCGGCCTGCACGAGCATCGGGAGGTACATGGTGGCGGTGGAGGGGTTGATCCGCCAGGTGGCCTTGGCCAGCGCCAGGGTGACCTGGATCCGTTCGTCGGTCCCGGAGCACAGGTCCGCCGCGTACCGGAGGTACCGCACGGCGAGCTCGTACTCGTCGGTGGCCAGCGCCTGGTCGGCGGCCTCCCGCAGCACGTCCAGGGCCCAGGGCTCGTGCTTGGCGCCGGCGGCGACGAGGTGGTCGGCGATCACGGTGGGCTGTACGCCGGTCGCGTGCAGCAACTGGGCGGCGCGTGCGTAAAGCTCTTTGAGGAGGTCCGGTTCCATGGAGTCCAGGACGGCCTCCCTGGCGGCGGGGTGGCGGAAGCCGTCCATGCCCAGCAGGCCGATCTCCGCCAGCCATTCCAGGGTGCGGACCACGGCCGGCTGCTTGATGTGCAGCATCTCGGCCAGCAGCGGGGGAGAGGCCGACGCGTCCAGCACCGCGGCGGCGCGCAGGACCCGTAGGGGGGTGCTGCCGATGCGGTTCAGCAGTGTACGGACGGATCCGGAGAAGCCGTCGTCGATCACCAGGCCGGTCCCGTCGCCGCCCGCGTTCTGCCGGTCCTCGATCAGCGAGCGCACCAGGAGGGCGTTTCCGCCGCTGACCTGGTGGATCGCCTCCGCCAGCGGATCGTCCGGCTCGGTCCCGAGGCGGACCTGCGCGATCCTGGAAATGGTGCCCGACGAGTACGGCGCCACCTTGATGCGGCGGCACTGCGGATGGTGCATGAGATCGCTCTGAATTCTGAGCGGCACCCCGTCCGGTCCTTCGTTCACCGTGAAGACCATGAAGACGTTCGCGGAATGGAGCCGGTTTATGAAATGCAGGAGAATGTCCAGAGAAACCGAGTCCGCGTATTGCACGTCCTCGATGGTTATCAATACCGCGCCGCTGCGCGCGTGGTTGGTGATGATCTCCCACAGGCCGTGCGTGACGCCGATCCAATTGAGGTCTTCCGGCCGGATCCCGCGCGGTCCCGCGTTGAATACGGCCTCCTGCAGAAGTTTCAACGCGGGGGGCATCTCACCCAGTGCGGCACTCAGGCTCTGCGAAACCTGGTGGATGACGCCCAGTGAGATGTTCTGCTCGTTCCGTAGGCAGATGGCGCTCAGATGAGTGGCGCCCGACCGCACCGCCGAATCGGCGAAGGCGTGCAGCACCCGGCTCTTGTCGAACCCTGGAGGGCCGGTTATCATCGCAATTCTTCCCCAACCATGCTCACTCTCCGCGAGCATGGTATTGAGGAGGGTGATTTCTGATTCGCGTTCGGCGAACTGCATCGACTCTCCTTCACCTGTTTGGTCGTAGAGGAAGCTCAATCAGGAAGCGGACCGGGAGCAGTCCAGGGATCTTCGGTTGCCGACTTCGTCACGTTCGAGCCGAGGTTTTCGGCGTGGCGTGGAAGACGCCCGGCCCCTCTCGCCCGCGGGCGGTGAAGGCGTGGCCGGCCGCCCGGAGGCGGCACGGTGGCCGTGCTTCGGCGTGGCGGCGGGTGACGGCGGTCTGCCGAGCCACGACCGCAGGTCCTCGCGTGAGCCGGCCCCGGACCGGGACGGCTCGATGTTCGCGCAGCTCGAAGCCGGGGCGGAGCCTGTCAGGATCCGCCCGCCGGGTCCGGGTGACGGACGTCCGAGGCGCGACGTGGTGCCCGCGCTCGAGTCGCGGGATACGGCCGGACCCCCGCCGGGGCGGGCGCCGCCCGGCGTGCGGTCCGCCGCTTCCGGGAAGCGGACGGCGCGCACGACAAGGCCGCCACCGCCGGCGGCCGAGCCGGGGCGGTGGTCCGGTAGCTGGACGGCGTCCACCGGCGGGCGGTCGCCATGGGTGAGAACGGAAAGGATTCCCTGCCCCCTTTGAAGTCGATGACCCGCGGCCACGCTACGACCGGGTGGCAGAACGCCATCCGGCGGCGCGGCCGCCCGGCAGGGAAAACGGGGGCGGCGACGCGGGGGCGGGTTTCCCGTGGTTCACCGCGATTTCACTGACATTCCGATAAAGATTGAGTGCGACAGCGCCTTTCGCGCTCTCGCCTGCGTCCGTGAATTCCTGTAACATGTGCGGCCACGTCTCCATCATGCGTATCAGCGGCTTGCGTAGCCGGTGTGCTGCGAAAACACACCGTCCGGCAGACCTTGCACCCCGACCGAATCGCAAACGGGCGCCAAACCGTCACGGTAATGTTGTACGCCGGTCCGAGTCAAGGAAAGACCGCCTTGACGGCACGGCACCGGACAGGCGTGGATCACTGTAGTCCGGAATGCCAATAGCCGTAAACCGAGGGCCGCATGATTCTCCGCCGCAACGGTGCTCAACTGGGGCGATGAAGCCCATCTCTTTTCGGGCAGCCGTTTTCTGGAACGTACCAAATAGGACGGCGGTAATCCGCCGCAACCGCTCCTCTTGCGACGTTGTCGCATCTGGAATCTCCGGAAACCCTCGCAGGTGAACAGTCCTCCTGCCCCCGAGGTTGTGAACATTGCACAGAATTCCAAGATCATCTATGGCGTGAGTTGGCCGTCCCGGTCGCGGGCCGGGAGGGCCGGCGGGATCCGCCGCCGCTGGGGGCCTACGCGGCCCCAGGACCCCTAGATAGGGGTGGCATAGGGGGTCAGCTCGCCGGGGCCCGAGCGTAGCTTCGGAATCGGCCTGGCCGGCTTCCGGTTGCACGCGCATGCGTCCCGGCTGCCGGAGAATTCCTTTCCCCGGCTCGGGGCTGGAGGCACATATTGAACGGGTTGATTTCCACGGCGTATTCTCCGCGGCCGCGGCTCATCCACGAACTGCTGGACGAGGCGGCCGCCATGAATCCGGACGGGATCGCGGTGCGCGACGCCCGCGGCGGCTGGAGCTATCGGCGGGTGGTCGAGCTCAGCCGCGCTTTCGCCGCCTGGCTGGCGGCCACGGGCGTCGAACCCGGCGACCGGATCATCGTGCAGTTGCCCAACCTGCGCGAGACCGTCCCCATCCTCTACGGCGCGTCGCGGCACGGTGTCGTCTTCGTGCCCCTGAACCCCGGGATGAAGGCGTACCACCTGCGGTCCGTCATGGAGGACTCCGAGCCCAAGCTGGTCATCGGGGCCGGCGAGGCGCTGCGGGAGACCGCCGACGTGCCCGTCCATGGGATCGACGAGCTCTGGAGGGAGGTGGAGGCGTTCGCCGGACGCCCCGTCCCGGGCGGTCCGGCCGAGGTCCGGCCGCAGGACGTCGCGGTCCTGATGTACACCTCCGGCAGCACGGCGGCGCCCAAGGCGGTGGTGGGCCCGCACGCGCAGGTGACGTTCGCGGCGTCGGCCATCAACGCCGTGCTCGGCTACCGTCCTGGGGACGTCGTCTTCTGCCGGTCGCCGATGTCCTTCGACTACGGCCTCTACCAGATCTTCCTGTCCGCACTCGGCCACGCGGAGCTGGTGCTGGCGGGTGAAGGGTCCGACCTGGCGCTGCTGAGCCAGTTGCAGGAGTGCGGCGCGACCGTCGTGCCGATGGTGCCCTCGCTGGGCGCCATGCTCACGACCCTGGGCAGGCGGGCCCCCGGCTCCGTGCCCACCGTGCGGATGTTCACCAGCACCGGCGCCGCGCTGCCGGCCTCGACCATCGAGGGCCTGCGCGAGTGCTTCCCCGGTGCCCGGGTGGTGCGGATGTACGGGGTCACCGAGTGCAAACGGGTCACCATCATGGAACCGGAGCTGGAGCGGGAACGCCCCGACTCGGTCGGCCGCCCCCTGCCCGGCACCCGCGTGCTGATCCTCGGCGACGACGGCACGCCGCTGCCCGCCGGTGAGACCGGGGAGATCGTGGTGGCCGGGCCCAACGTGATGGCGGGATACTGGCGCGCCCCCGAACTGACCGCCCGCGTCTACCGCCGCGACGCGGCCACCGGCGAGACCCGCCTGCACACCGGCGACTACGGTTTCCTCGACGAGGACGGTTACCTCTACTTCGAGGGCCGGCGCGACGACATGTTCAAGCGCAAGGGCACCCGCATGAGCACCATCGAGATCGAGGCCGCCGCGATGGACATCCCGGGCGTCCGGGCCGCCGCGGTGGTGCCTCCCGGCGAGCGGCACGATCTCGCGATCATCGTCGAGGGCGACCTCGCCCCCCACGCCGTCCTGCGCGAGCTGGCGCACCGCCTGGAGGCCGCGAAGGTGCCCGCGATCTGCCGCGTCCTGCCCTTCTTCCCTCTCACCCTCAACGGCAAGAACGAGCGCAAGGACCTCGTACGGTTCCTCGAGGAGACACCCTGAGGGCGGGCTCGGGCCTGGGGAAGGCTTTGCCTCCCGCCGGGAGACGCCGCGGGCCGTTCCCGCTAGCGTGAGAAGTGCTTCATGCGCCGTACTGGCGCTTCCCGGGAGCCCCATGTCGACGCTCCGTCAGCCCGCATCAGCTGGGCGCTCATCACCTCACGGAGTGATCTCTGATGCTCGAACGCCTGCTCGTCGCCGCCACCCTGGTGGCGTCCGCGCTCATCGGTTCGGTCTCGCTCTCCGCCCCATCGACCGGTACGGCCGCCGCCGCCACGGTGGCGCAGGCCCCGGCCGCGATCCCGCCCGCCCCGGTCCCTCCGGATGACGACGACGGGTAGGAGGTCCGCCGCCGCACCGGTCATCCGTCGCCCCGCGAGGACGCTCCTCGCGGGGCGATCCCGTTCCCCGGCCCGGGTTGTGCGGAGTTTGTGTACGACGTAAGCTTGCGTGGTACACAAACTCCGGCCCGGGAGGTCGTCATGACCACGATCGCCATCGCACTCCCTCTCCTCTGGCTGGCCTGGCTGGCCCTGACCGAGTGGGTGCCGATATTCCCGCTCAACGACCTGAAGACCGGCAACCTGCGGCCACGGCTGCTCGCCGCGTCGATCAACTACCCGTTCCCGCTGCTCATCGCCGCCGGCATCGCCCTGCACCGGCCGTGGTCGCTGATCGCCGCGTCGGCGTTATGCGGGCTGATCCTGGCCGGGCACCTGGCCAATTGGTGGCTGCCGTACTTCGGGCTGAGCTCCGCCGCCCAGCGGCAGGTCTACGAGCGCGACTACGCCCGCACCCTCAAGATCCTGCCTGCGGACGGGCACGCGGTCGTCCCCGACGTCCAGCACATGATCGTCGGACTGCTCAGTATGGCCATGCTCGGCACCACGCTGGCTGTCACACTGGCCGCATGAGCACCAAGCCACCACGCGGCCGGGGCGGGCGGCCGCCCCAGCTGGCCACCGAGCAGATCGTCACCGCGGCCATCGCCCTCCTCGACGAGGAGGGACTGGACGCGGTGACCATGCGGGGCATCGGCGCCCGCCTTGGGGTGGCCGCGATGTCGCTGTACCGGCATGTGCCCAATCGCGACGCCATTCTGGCCGCGATCGTCAATCGCCTGTTCGCCACCGCGCTCGCCGGGTTCGACCCCGGCCCGACGTGGACGGATGCGGTGACGCGGTTCGCCGTGGCGTACCGGCGCATGCTGCTCGACCACCCGCACGCCGTGCCGCTGCTGGCCACCTACCCGGTCGACGTCGAAAGCTCCCTGCCGCTGCTGGCGGGTGTGCTCGACCGCTTCACCGCCGCCGGCATCGAGCAGGACGAGTCCCTGATCGTCATCCAGTCCGTCGGCGTCTACGTGCTCGGGCACGCCCTCGCCCAGGTGGGCACGCCGCCCGGCTCCGACGCCCCCGCTCCTCCGCCCGGCCCCGGCGCACTCGACTTCTACGAACGGTGGTTCACCACGGGGCTGGACGCCATCGTCACGGGCTTCGGGCAGCGGCTCCGTCCCCAGTAAGGACCTTGGGCGCGCTCAACGCCCTCTGATTCAGAAGGCGTTGACGAGGACGACGTACGCCGCGGTGCCGATCCCGACGCTCAGGATCGTCCGGCGGCCGAACGCGAGATGGACGCCCGCCGTGACGGCGACCGCGAGCAGCGCGTACAGCGTCGCGCGCGGCTCGGCGGCGATGGTGCCGTGCAGGGCGGTCACGGCGAGGATGGCGAGGATGCCGACCGGCATCCACACCGAGAGTTGCCGCACGATCGCCGAGCCGCGCAGCGTGCGCAGCACCGCGAAGGGGGCGGCGCGCAGCGCGAGGGTGATGGCGAAGACGATCGCGAGGACGGCGACGAGGTAGGCGGTGCTAGGCATCGGCGGCCTCCGGGGCGGATCGGCGGGCGGTGAGCGCGTGCCGGACCAGCAGCAGCGCCACGAACAGCAGCAGCGCGGTGAACATGGCGACCCCCGGGGTGAGGGCGAGCGCGACGGCCACGCTCGCCCCCGCCAGCAGCACCGAGGGGATCTCCCGGCGGGAGCGGAACGCGTCCAGGGTGAGCACGGTGAACAGGGCGCACAGGGCGAACTCCAGGCCCTTGATCGGCGCGGGCAGAGCCGCGCCGACGGCCACGCCGACCAGGCCGCCCCCGACCCAGTAGGTCTGGCAGGCGAGCTGCATCGCCAGCAGCCGCGGCGCCGAGCGCTCCGCCGCGGGCAGCGAGGCGTTGACGGCGTAGGCCTCGTCGATCATCGCGTAGACGGCGTACGCCTTGGCCAGCCGGTTCCTGACCAGGTGGAGCGGGAAGGAGAAGGCGTAGAAGACGTGCCGGAAGTTGACCACCAGGACGGTCAGCGCGACGGCGGCGAGCGGCGTGACGCTCGCCATCATGCCCACCAGCAGCAGCTCGAGCGATCCGGCGAACGCGGCCAACGACAGGGCGGGGGCCAGCCACCAGGAAAGGCCGGCCTGGATGACCAGCAGGCCGAGGGCGATCCCCAGCGGGAAGATCCCCAGCCCCGCGGAGAAGGAGTCGCGTACCCCCGCGATGATCTGCTCCTTCCGGGTGGTCGGGGGTGGAGCTGGAACGGGACGGGCGGCTGACGAACGTGGAGCTGGCCCAGCGGGTCGGGCTCACCCCCGGCCCGTGCCTGCGGCGCGTCCAGCGGCTGGAGGCCGAGGGCGTCATCCGCGGTTACCGGGCGGTCATCGATCCCGCCGCCGTGGGCCGGTCGTTCGAGGTCCTGCTCGACCTCACCCTCGACGCCCAGGACGCGGAGACCGTCGAGCGCTTCGAGCAGACCCTGGCGCGGGCCCCGGAGGTCATCGAGCTGCGGCGGCTGTTCGGCAGCCCCGACTACTTCGTCCGCGTGGCCGTCGCCGACCTGGCCGCCTACGAGACCTTCCTCAGCACGTACGTCATGACCATCCCGCGGATCAGGAACGTCACCTCGCACTTCACGATGAAGAACGTCAAACCGGCCCCCTAGGCCCTACGACACCTGGTCCAGCCGGGCGAACTGCTCGTCGGTCAGCGTGAGACCCGCCGCCGCGACGTTCTCCTCCAGATGTGCCACGGAGGTCGTGCCGGGGATGGGGAACATGGCCGGCGAGCGGCGCAGCAGCCAGGCCAGGGCGGTCTGGGCGGGAGTCGCCCCGATCTCGGCCGCCACGGTGGCCACGGGGCCGCCGGCCTTGGCGTGGTCGCCGACGGCGATCGGGAAGAACGGGACGAACGCGATCCCGTGCTCGCCGGCGTGGTCCACGACCTTCTCGTGGGTGCGGTCGGTGAGGTTGTAGAGGTTCTGGACGGCGGCGACGGGGGCGATCCCGCGTGCCTCCTCCAGCTGGTCCACCGTCACCTCAGACAGGCCGATGTGGCGGATCTTGCCCTCCTCCCGCAGTTGTGCCAGGGCGCCGACCTGGTCGGCGAGCGGGACCTGGGGGTCGACGCGGTGCAGGTAGTACAGGTCGATCACGTCGCGGCGCAGGCGGCGCAGGCTCAGCTCGGCCTGCTGGCGCAGGTACTCGGGGCGTCCCAGCGGGATCCACTCCTCGACGCTCGGCCGGGTCACGCCGCCCTTGGTGGCGATCACGACGTCGTCGGCGTAGGGGTGGAGGGCTTCGGCGATGAGCTCCTCGTTCGCGCCCAGCGCGTAGGCGTCGGAGGTGTCGATGTGCCGTACGCCGAGCTCGACCGCGCGGCGCAGGACGGCCAGGGGGCCCTGCCGGTCGGCGGGCGCCTCCCAGATCGTGCCGTCGGCCGACAGCCGCATGGCGCCGAAACCGATGCTGCCCACTTCCAAGTCACCAATTTTCATGATTTCTCCCTAAAGCTTGAGCGTTCAAGTGTGGACGCTACACCTCAAAGGTTGAGAGTTCAAGCTAGGATGGGCGGCGTGGAGACACGGTGGCTCGACGACGACGAGCAGGGGACCTGGCGGGCGTATCTGTGGACGACCCGGTTGCTCGGCGACGCCCTCGACCGGCAGTTGCAGCACGACGCCGGGATGCCGTACACGTACTACATGATCCTGGCGACGCTCTCGGAGGTCCCCGAGCGGCGCATGTCGATGACCGACCTGGCCGCGCAGGTCTACTCCTCGCTCAGCCGCCTGTCCCACGCGGTGGCACGGCTGGAGGAGCGCGGCTGGGTGCGGCGGTCGCCGCACCCCGGCAACCGGCGGGTGACCATGGCCGAGCTGACCGACGACGGCTTCGCCGCACTCGCGCAGGCGGCGCCCGCGCACGTGGAGGAGGTGCGCAGGCGCCTGTTCGACCCGCTCACCGGCGAGCAGGTGACCCAGCTGCACGGCATCCTGCGGGCGCTGTGGAAGGGGCTCGACCCCGAGCCGGGCGGGGCGTATCCCGGGATCTTCGGCCCCGAGGCGTAAATCAGCGCGGGGATCAGCGCGCTGCGGGGGCTTGGAGCAGGCGCTCCTCCTCGGCGGTCCGGTCGTCGTACGCGGTGCGGGCGTCGGAGATCTCCCGCTGGTGCTCCTCGGTCCAGACGACCAGCGACTTGATCACCTCGTGCAGCGAGATGCCGAGCGCGGTCAGCTCGTACTCCACCCGCGGCGGCACCACCGGATAGACGGTGCGGGTCACGAGCCCGTCGCGCTCCAGCTGGCGCAGCGTCACGGTGAGCATGCGCTGGCTGACCCCGTCGATGGCGCGGCGCAGCTCGGAGAAGCGCATCGTACGGCGGTCGAGCAGGGCGATGACCAGCAGCGACCACTTGTCCGCGACGCGGTCGAGGATCTTCCGCACGTCGCAGTCGGCCCGGGTGTCCCACTGGATGACCTCGTCGTCCATGGTTCCCGTGCAGTAACCGAGTGCCTTTGAAGTGCCGTCTTCCATTGCTTCCCCATGGTCACGCAAGATTCCTTTGTTACGAAAAAGAACCATAGGAGTCGTTCCCGTGTCCACAACCACGCACTCTTCTTCGCCGTCGTTGCGCATGACCCCCAAAGCCTGGGGGATGCTGTTCGTCCTGTGCGGCGCGATCTTCCTCGAGGGGATCAACGTCGCGATGCTCAACGTGGCCCTGCCCGCCATCCGGGCCGACCTCGGCCTGTCCACGGGTGAGCTGCAGTGGGTGATCAGCGCCTACGTCCTGGGCTACGGCGGGTTCATGCTGGTCGGCGGCCGGGCGGCCGACCTGTTCGGCCGCCGCCGGATGTTCCTGATCTGGCTGGCGGTCTTCCTCGTCGTCTCCGCCCTGGGCGGGCTGGCCAGTGAGGGCTGGGTACTCATCGCCGCCCGTTTCGTGGCGGGCGTCGCCGCCGCGGTCATGACCCCCGCCGGGTTGTCCATCATCACCACGAGTTTCGAGGAGGGGCCGCGGCGCAACCAGGCGCTCCTGGTGTACTCGGGCACCGCCGCCGGCGGTTTCTCCCTCGGGCTGGTGCTCGGCGGCCTGCTCGCCGCCGTGGACTGGCGCTGGGTGCTGTTCGCGCCGGCGGTGCTGGCCCTGATCATCCTGGTCCTGGCGGTGCCGCTGATCCCGGCCAGTCCCATGGAACGTTCCCAGGAGCGCAGGCTGGACGTGGCGGGCGCGGTGACCATCACCGCCGCCATCATGCTGCTGGTGCTCGGCGTCGAGCGCGCCGCCCACGTGGGCGCCGGGTGGACCGCCGGCGCGCTGGTCACCGGGCTGGCCCTGGTCGCGCTCTTCCTCGTGATCGAACGCCGCTCCGCCGCGCCGCTGGTGCGCCTGGGCATCTTCCGCTCCGCGCCGCTCGTCCGCGCCAACCTCGCGGGGCTGCTGTTCTCCGGGGCCTTCTTCGGCTTCCAGTTCATCGCGGTCCTGTATCTCCAGGAGGTGCGCGGCTGGACCTCGCTGCAGACCAGCCTGGCCATGCTCGCGGTCGGCGCGGACGCCGTCCTCGCCCCGACCCTGACCCCGCGCCTGGTCAACCGGTTCGGCAACGCGAGGGTCATCCTGGCCGGGCTGCTGTTCGCCGTGCTCTCGTACGTGTTGTTCCTGCCCATCGGCATGGACACCGTCTATCTCGCGATGTTCCCCACCATGATCATCCTGGGGGTGGCGTTCGCCCTCGCGTACGGTCCGCTCACCATCGTCGCCACCGACGGCGTGGACGAGAGCGAGCAGGGCCTGGCCGGCGGGCTGCTCTACACCTCCTTCCAGTTCGGCGCGGCGCTCGGGCTGGCGGCCAGCACCACGGTGATCGTGGCCGTGGCGGACGCGGGGGACCTGCTCGGCGCCTACCGCACCGCGCTCGCCGTGCCGATCGCCGCCGCCGCCCTGGCCGTCGTGGTCAGCGCTTTCGGCCTGCGGAAGGGAGCCGCGCGATGACGTCCTTCGCGGAGATCGAGGCCGAGTTCAACGCCATCGTCGGCGCCACCGTGTACGCCACCATGGTCACCGTGGACGCCCGCAACCGCCCGCACACCCGGGTGCTCATCCCCATCTGGGAGAACGTGGACGGGCGGCCGCTGGGCTGGCTCGCCACCTACCGGACCCCGGTCAAGGCGGCCCACCTGGCCGGCAACCCGCACACCTCGTTCTCGTACTGGAAGCCCGGCAACAACTCGGTCGCCGTCGACGCCGTGGCCGCGTGGGTGGACGACCTGGACGTGCGGCGGCGCGTGTGGGACCTCTACCGCGCCACCAGCCCCCGGGGCGCCGGGTACGACCTGGGCGCCTTCTGGCGCTCGCCGGCCGACCCCAAGCTGCACGTCCTGCGCCTCGACCCCTTCCGGGTCCAGGTCATCCGCGGCATGGATCTGCGCAGCCGCATCTGGACGGCCGGCTGAGCGGGCGGGTCAGGCGTGGCTGACGATCACCTTGCCGAAGCCGCCGCCTGACCCGCAGTAGGCGAAGGCGTCGGGCACCTGCTCGAACGGGAACACCCGGTCGATCACCGGGCGCAGCCGGTGCGCCTCGACGGCCCGGTTCAGCTCGAGGAAGTGGGCCCGGCTGCCGGTGGCGATCCGGCGCAGTACCGAACCGGCCATGAACAGGGTGGCGGGGTCGATGGGGGCGGCTCCTTCGGCGCCGGAGAGCCAGTAGCCGACGAAGGCGACCTCGCCGCCGGCCGAGACGGACCGCAGCGACTGCTCCAGCGGCCCCGTCGCGTCGACGACGCGATCGGCTCCCCGGCCGTCGGTCAGCGCGTGCACCTCCTTCCACCAGGCCGGGTTCTCCCGGTAGTTGATCACCTCGTCGGCTCCGAGCGCCTTC
Organism: Nonomuraea sp. NPDC004186; assembly: GCF_053603495.1. NCBI lineage: Bacteria > Bacillati > Actinomycetota > Actinomycetes > Streptosporangiales > Streptosporangiaceae > Nonomuraea > Nonomuraea sp. NPDC004186. The sequence goes on from NZ_JBSGFQ010000014.1 coordinate 18,141, forward strand.
AGCCGCTCGGCCTTGGCGGGGCCGGACGTGGTCACGATCACTCTGGCTCCGGCCAGCTTGGCGAAGAGCAGCACGAACAGCGACACGGCGCCCGACCCGAGCGTCAGCACGGTCGTGCCGGCGTGCGGGGCGCCGCCGGAGGTCAGGGAGTTCCACGCGGTCACCGCCGCCAGCGGCAGCGCCGCGGCCTCCTCGTACGACAGGTGATCGGGGATGGGCACGACGCCGTCCTCGCTCAGCAGCGCGTACTCGGTCAGCACACCGTCGATCATGGTGCCGAGCTGGGCGGCGTCCTCGCGCCGGAACGGGCCGTCCAGCCAGCGCGGGAAGACGGTGGCCGCCACCCGGTCACCCGGCCTGACCCGGGTGACGTCCGCGCCGACCGCCACGACCTCTCCAACTCCCTCGCAGCCGGGCACCACGCCGGGGGTGACCGGCAGGGGATAGTCTCCGGACAGCACGCGCAGGTCGCGGAACCCGAGGGAGTTCGCGCGGATCCTGACCACGACCTGCCCGCGCCCCGGTTCGGGCTCGTCGCGGTCGTGCAGCGTCAGCCCGTCGAGGCCGCGTCCGGGTACGAGGCGGTAGCTCTTCATCTGATGTCCTTTCCGGTTCCGCATGAGTGGGCACGATCGTGCGGGGCGGCTGTGGCAGCCGGCAATTCCCTGGGGGGAATCGCGGGCCCGCACGGCGACCGGATAGAACAGAGCGGTGAGCAGCACAACCATGGAGAACGGCGTCGGCACGGAGCTGAGACGCTGGCGCGGGCTTCGCCGGGTCAGCCAGCTCGAACTGGCCACGCTGGCCGGCACGACCCAGCGCCATCTGAGCTTCATCGAGAGCGGCCGTTCCCGGCCGGGGCGCGCGATCGTGATCCGGCTGGCCGAGTCGCTCGGGCTGTCGCTGCGGGAGCGCAACGACCTGCTCACCGCGGCCGGCTACGCGCCGGTGTTCGCCGAGTCGGGCCTGGAGGAGTCGGCGCTGCGGCCGGTCCGCGCCGCGCTCGAACAGATCCTGTACGGCCACCTGCCGTATCCGGCCCTCGTCATCGCGCCGTACGGCCGGGTGGTGGCGGCGAACGACGCCGTCGAGGTGTTCACCGAGGGTGCCGCGCCCGAGCTGCTCGAACCGCCGGTCAACATGCTGCGGCTCATGCTCCATCCGGACGGGATGGCCCCCAGGGTGCGCAACCTGGGCGAATGGGGCCGGCACATCATCGAGAACCTCCGTGCCCGAGCCCGCCGGAGCCCGGACCCGCGCCTGGAGGACTTCGCCGCCGAACTGGCCGGCTACGTCCCCCAGGCGCCGGTCGGGCCCGAGCATCTCGGTTTCTCCGTCCCCATGAGGCTGGCCTCGGCGGACGGGGAGCTACGCCTGATCACGACGCTGACCTCGTTCGCGACGGCGACCGACGTCACGCTCGCCGAGCTGCACCTGGAGGCGTTCCTGCCCGCCGACCAGGCCACCGCCGAACTGCTCCGGCGCCGGGCCGAGCGCTGAGCGGCGGGGTCAGCTCACCGAGAGGCGGTCGACGTTGGGGCCGCCGTTCGACGTGGTGGCGGTGGCTCTGATCTTGTTCACCCCCTGGACGAGGTCGGCGGTCAGGGTGACGGTCTGCCAGGTGGTCCAGGCGCCGGTGCCGTTGAAGTCGCGGGTGACCGAGGTGCCGTTGACCGCGATGGACATCGGCCGGTTGGCCGTGGTGCCGTTGGCGAAGCGGAGCTCCAGGGTGACCGGCCCGGCCGTCGCGGCGTTCACCGTCCACTCCACGTAGCTGCCCGTCACGTTGTCGTAGTTCACGAACCCCGTGCCGGTGTAGCCCGCGTGGTTGGACTCCACCACGCCCTGCGAGATCGTCGCGTCCTCCGCCTGGTAGACGGCGGGGCCGCTGCCGGTGGTCTCGGTGACGGCGTTCGACGGTGCTGAGGAGTTGCCCGCCGCGTCGTGGGCCCTGACCGTGAACGTGTACGGCGTGCCGGCCGCCAGGCCGGAGACGGTGGCGGCGGTGCCGGTGACCGTCGTGGCCAGGGCGGTGCCGTTGTAGACGTCGTAGCCGGTGACGCCGACGTTGTCGGCGGAGGCGTCCCAGGCCAGCGTGACGCTCGACGAGGTCTTGCCGGTGGTGCGCAGGTTGCCGGGCACGGACGGGTTCTGGGTGTCGGGCGGCCCGGTCGGGACGGTGAGGGTCGCGGTGTTCCACCCGGACACCCGCACGCTCGGCGAACCGGTCAGGTCGGAGGCCCGGTAGGTGGCGGTGAGGGTCTTGGATTCCCCCGGCCAGAGGCTGGTCGCGTTGTCCGACCACTGGATCGGCAGTACGGGCTTGCCCGCCGCGTCCACCACGTCGGCGTCCAGCATGAAGGCGGGGACGGCGCCGGTGCCGGTGTTCTTGATCGTCACGGTGACCGTGCCGGGGGAGGGCGCGGAGGCGGTGGCGGTGATCGGGGCCTGGGCCAGGTTGTTGAGGCCCTTCAGGTTGGCGTAGCTGGAGGTCGGTACGTAGTACCAGTCGTTGTTGTCCCAGTCGATCACGTCGTCCGAGGTGGACAGGGCGTAGACGTTGCGGTCGATCTCCTGGCCGTCGCGCAGCAGCGTCAGCCGTACCAGGTAGGTCGTGGAGAGACCGCTGACGGCCGGTACGGTCACCGCGGTGGCCTTGCCCCCGTCGGCGGGGACGCTGACCGTCGCGGTGTTGCTGTACTTGGCGGATCCGTCCATGTTGAACACGTCCGTCTTGACGGTCAGGCCCGAGGCGGCAGAGACGCCGGAGTTGACCACGACGACGGACTTGTTGTCGTACGAGTACTGCACGTGCAGCGGCTTGTTGGCCTCGCGGGCGCCCCAGTAGGAGCCGCCCTGGTCCAGGTAGTAGTCGAAGAGCTGCCAGTGGAGTGAGGACCAGCCGCTGTTGAGCATCCAGTAGATGACGCCGGTGGACGGGTTGCTCGAGTCGGTGAAGTTGCGGCCGTAGGCCTCGAACTGCGCTCGGACCGCCTCGTACTGGGCGAGCTGCGCCTTCTTCATGTAGTCCGTCAGGCCGGACGGGACGCCGTACCTGCCTCTGAGGGCGTTGTGGTAGATGGTCAGGTCGTCGAAGGTGCTCGACGGCGAGCGGTGATACTGCGTCGCGCTCGGGCTCTGCCAGAGCGAGTCGATCTGCGCGGAGGTCATCATCCGCTTGAGCGAGTCGAGCGTCGGGACGTCGGGGCCGGCGCCGGTCTCGGAGTTGAAGCCGAACGCCCCGCCTTCGCGCTTGTTGTACCAGTAGCTCGGCGGCACCCAGTCGTACGGGCCGGGCATCTTCATGCCCGAGTTGCCCAGTTGCGGGCTCGACTTGTCGGAGGCCACGGACACGATCGGGAGCTGCCACTCGGCCGCGGTGAGGGCGTCGAGGTAGTTGGTCTCCTTCTGGGCCGGCGGCGGGTTGTCCGAGCCGATCAGGAACGAGATCACGCTGGGGTGGTTGCGCAGCCGGGCGGCCTCCGCCTGCATGGACGCCTTGGCGATCGGATAGTCGGAGCTGCTGAAGGAGCCCTCCCACTTGTCGCAGCACTCCCAGCCGGGCAGGGTCAGGATGCCGTACTTGTCGGCCAGGTCGTAGAGCTCGTCGGTGTCCAGGTGGCCTTCGACGCGGATCGTGTTGAGGCCGAGGTCCTTGACGTAGCGGATCTTGTCCTCCAGGTAGCCCAGGTTCTTGCGGAGGAAGATGTCGGGAGACCAGCCGCCGCCCCTGATCAGGATCGGCCTGCCGTTGATCTTGTAGAAGCGGCGGCCGCTGGCGTTCTTGCCCGACTCCACCTTGCGCACGCCGAAGCGCTGGCTCAGCGTGTCGCTCTCCGCGCCGCCGGTCGTCGCCGTGAGGTTCAGGTCGTAGAGCGGCTGGGCGCCCATCGTGTGCGGCCACCACACCTGCGGGTTGGTCAATGTCTGGTTGAACGTGATCCGCTTGGTCTGGTTCGCGGCCAGCGCGACATCCTGCGAGAACGCGAGCGAGCCGATCGTCCCCTTGACGGTGGCGTTCACGGCGCTGCCGGTGGCGTTGCGGACGTCGACCTTGATGGTGAGGTCGGCGCGGTCGAGCGCCGGCACCGCGAGGTTCGTGATCACATGCGCGTCGCGCAGCGAGACGTCGGCGCTGCGCCGGATCAGGACGTCGCGGAAGATGCCCATGTTGTCGTCGCGCGGCAGCTGCACCCAGTCGATCCAGCCGATCGTGAGGTGGTTGTTGGGGTTGTTCGGGTTGATGCGGAAGGCCACCGAGTTGACGCCCGGGTGCACCAGGGCGGTGACGTCCCGTTCGTTGCGGGTGTAGGCCCCGGCCACCTGGGCGGCGGTGGCGACCTGGGTGCCGTTCACCCACACGTCGGCGCTGGAGATCACGCCGCTGACGTCGAGGAAGGTTCGCAATCCGGACTCGTCGCCGAGGGTGAAGTCGGAGCGGTACCACCACGGCACGTCGAAGTCCGCGGTCGGGATCGACTGCATGTTCGTGGAGTAGAAGGGGTCCGGGTAGACGTTGTTCTGCAGCAGGCCGGCGAGCACGGTCGAGCGGGGGCCCACCGGATACCAGCCGGTGGCCGCGTAACCGGGCGTGGAGATCGCGGCCCCGGAGTCGGGCACCTTCGCCGTGGACTGGATCTTGTATCCCGTCAGGGCGGTCGTCGCCGGTACGGCCTGCGCGGAGGCGGGCGGCGCCACGCCCGCGGCGTTCACCAGCAGTGCACAGGCCGATAACAGGATGAGGATGAGCCGAGAGCGCGCCATGGGTCCCTCTCTAGGCTGGTCTATTCGTTAATAAACCTTCTTAACAAATAAACCGAATCTCGTAAATGGAGAATTCGTGGGAAGGCGAGGCTCGCCGCGGGCAAGAAGGGGTGTCCATCTCATTCGGGAGTCCTTGAGTGATCACTGCCCCTGACGCGTTCGAAGCGGTCTTCGACGCCCACTACGAGGAGATCCGCCGCTACCTCGGCCGACGGGTCGGCCTCGACGTGGCCGAGGACCTCGCGGCCGAGACCTTTCTGATCGCCTTCGATCAGCGCGAGGCGTTCGATCCGTCGTTCGGCGAGATCAGGCCGTGGTTGTACGGCATCGCGACCAACCTGATCGGGCGGCACCGGCGTACGGAGGTGCGCCGGTACCGCGCGCTGGCGAGAACCGGGCCGCCGCCCGACGACGGGCCCCACGACCGGGTGATCGACCGGCTCACCGCCGAGGTGACGGTCGGGCGGCTGGCCAAGGCGCTCACCAAGCTCTCGGCCGGCGAACGTGACGTCGTGCTGCTGGTGGCGTACGGCGGGCTGAACTACGCGGAGGTGGCCGCCGCGTTGAAGGTCGCCGAGGGAACCGTCGCCTCGCGGCTGAGCAGGGCCAGGACCAAGCTGCGTGCGGCGTTGGGGGTGGAGGTGTGATGAAGGAGTTCGAGTTCATCGACCGGGTGATGCCGGACGTACCGCCGGTTTCGCCGGCGCAGCACGCCGCGGCACGGGCCCGACTCGCCGAAGCCACCGCCGCCCGTCCCGCCGCCCGTCCCGCCGCCCGTCCCGCCGCCCGTCCCGCCGCCCGGACCGACCGCTCCGCTGCCCGGCCCACCGGTCGGACCGCGGGCCCTGCGGTGGGGCGGGTCCGTGGCCGGCGTTCGGTGGCGCGCGGATGGCGGGGGATCGCGCTCGCGGCGATGGCCGTTGTCCTCGTGATCGGCGCGGTCGTGCTCCTGGTGCCCTCGCCGGGCCGGGAACCGGTCGCCTCCACCCCCGGACAGCTCCTGGACGCGGCAGCCGGCAAGCTCGCGGCGCAGCCTCAGGGCAGCGGCCGCTACTGGCGGCTGGAGATCGAGGAGGTCGTCCGTTCGAAGGGCACGGAGGGTTTCCTCGTCGAGGAACGCGGCAAGGACGTGCTGGTGCTCGGGCGGGACCACGACGGCTACACCTGGTACGAACCCGTCTCGGCCAAGCCCTACGGCGCCGAGGCCGCCGCGGCGTGGAGGCGGGCGGGCTCCCCGAAGCTCTGTCCCGCCCGGGAGTGCGACCCCAAGCTGCGCTTCTACCCGGTGCGCACGCTGAAGAGGTCTCTGAGTCTGGCGCCAGGGTGGCAGCCGACCTTGGAGGAGCTGCTCGCGCTTCCCCGAGAGGCGATCGCGCTCAGGACCGAGCTCCTGAGGCACGTCCCGCTCGGCTACGACCAGAGCCCGGACGACTGGGTGCGGGATGCGGGGGTCCGGCTTGTCAAGGACGTTCCGGCGACCCCGGGCACCCGGGCGGCGGCCTACCGCATGCTGGCCGCCCTGCCCGGGGCCCGCGTGGTCGACGACGTCCGCGACCCGGTGGGCCGCCGAGGCGTGACCCTGCAGCTGCGCGTCAACGACGCCGTCCGCGTCCAGCTCGTCATCGACCCGGGGAGCGGCGAGCTGTGGGCGGTCCAGCAGGTGGCGCCCATGCCCGGCCTCCCGCGGGGCGCCGCGGCGGTGGCCTCGATCGTCGTGCGGGCGGGGTGGAGCGACGCCCGGCCGGTGCCGCCGCCCGGCTGCCGGGGCTGCCGAGGCCGGTACTGAGGCTGCGCGAACCGATCTTCGGCGGCGTACGTCAAGAGGGCATGACATCACGCGTTCTCGCCCTGCTCGCGCTCGTGGCAGGGCTGATCATGTTCACCGGCGGCACGGCGTCCGCCTGCAAGTGCGTGGAACGGGGCCCGCAAGATCAGATGGAGAGCGCGGTCGCCGTGTTCGCCGGCACGGTGACTCGGGTCGGCGTGAGCCCGGATGAGAGCAGTGGAGGGCACGTCATCGCCGTCCTCCGCGCCGACCACGTCTACAAGGGGCAGGCGCGGGAGTGGTTCCAGGTCTCCACCCGTAGCGAAGGGCCGGCCTGCGGGTACGACTTCGCCGCGGGCAGCCGCCACCTGGTGTTCGCCGGCGGGCGTGACGAGGCGCTGACCACGTCCAGCTGCTCGGGCAACGCGTCGCTGCCGACCGGCGACCGGCCGCTGCGGCGTGACGACGGCAATGGGGTCACCCGGGAGCTGATCGCCGCCCTGGGCACGCCCACCCGGGTCCGCCACACCGGTGCCGCCGAGCCCACCATCGCCGGGTCGACTGCGGCCGGGTCGACTGCGGCCGGGTCGACTTCAGCCGGGTCCGCCGCTGCCAAGTCCGCCGCCACCGAGTCCGCCGGTCCCGACGGGGGCACCGGCGTGCTGGTGGCCGCCCTGGTGGCGGTGGGCGTCGTGGCGCTGACCGCGGTGGGCGGGTGGGCGTACCGCAGGCGCTCCTCCACCTGACCGGCGTCCGTCAGGTCAGGGTCGGTACGCCGCCGCACTCGGCCCGTTCGACCGTGACACCCGGCAGGCCCCTGACCCATCGGCCGGCGATCTCGCCGAGCCGCGCGGCCGGCGGGGGAGTGCGGCCCAGTCCGATGGCGTAGCGGGCCGATCGAGGACCGGTCTCGAACGGGCGCGGCCAGGCATGGACGTCCCGCAACCCGGCCTCTTCCAGGGCGGCGAGCAGGTCCAGCATCCGCCCTCTGACGCGGCCGAGCGTCGCGTCAAGCTCCTCAGGGCGGTCCGAGCGCACGGTCAGGACCGCCCAGGCCGCGTGGCGCCGGTGGAGGGGCGGCGGTGCGGGCAGTTCGGCGGAGCGGCCGCTCTCGACGAGCTCCCATGCCTGGTAGAGCTCCTGGGTGAGCAGGTCCAGGCCGCCGGGGGTGACCTGGCGGGCGCAGTTGCGTACGGGGGCGCTGGGCGTCATCACCGCGATCGGGGCCGGTTGGGGCGAGGCGGGGCCGAGGGCGATCGGGTCTCGCCAGTCCCAGGCGGCCCACGTACTGAAGAAGAGGCTCAGCAGGTCGTCGGCGGGCAGGTCGCCGCTCTCCCGTACCGTGTGCGCGGCCATGACCGTCCAGGCCAGGCCGGGCAGCCCGCCGAAGGGGGCCGAGTCCAGGCCGCGTGCCCGCGCCCACGCCTTCACCCGCCGGGCGAGCAGGGCGAAACGGGCGTGCTGCCCGCCGACGGCGGCGCGGATCGCGTCCGCGTCGCTGACCGCGCTCAAGGCGATCGAGGCCGCCTCGCCCAGCTCGGCGCGTTGGGCCGGCGCCTGCTCGGGGGGCAGCGATCCGGTGGGGACCACGGTCAGGTCCACCTCCAGCTCGTCCGTACGGAACCGCAGGCCCGGCACCCGCGCGCCGATCACCTGGCGCAGCCGGTCGAGGTCGGGCAGCGCGGCCCGCACCCGGGCCTCGACCTCGGCCATGTCCGGTTCGCCGGGCAGCGCGGCCACCAGGTCCAGGTCCGCGCCGGGGAGTTCGCAGCCCATGCGCCGGGATCCGGCGACGGACACGACACCTGGCCGCAGCGCCTCCGCCAGCCGCCGGGCCACCCGATCGGCCGACGTGTCGCCCTGCTCCTTTCCGCCGGTCGCGGGCTCGGCGATCCAGTGGATCTCGCCCGTGCCCAGGGCGACCCGCGCTCGGGGGAGCATGGGCTCGTCCGCGCGGCGCGACAGCAGCACCAGCTCTCCCACCTCCGCCGCCATCCCGGCCAGCCGGATCGGGTCGTCCGTACGGCCGAGCGTCAGGTGCGGGGTGAAGCCCTCGGGGCGTCCCTCGCAGCGGGGGAAGCGGCGTTCGAGCGCGCGGCGCAGGCGGGCCCAGGGCGCCGGGTCGCCGGCGGCGGGGTCGAGCCAGGCTGTCGAGTGGTCGCGGTGCCGGAACGTACGCACCCCTTCCAGCCTGGCGGTGAACGGCGCGACCTCGGCGGCGGCCGCGGCCACCAGGGACGCCGCCGCCTCGAACTCCGACTCCGGCACGAAACCGAAGAGCAGGTTGACGTGCGGCGGCCAGCGGTCGATCTGCGGATCGTGCGCGCTGCGGACGGCCTGGATCGGCGGCCACAGCTCCCGCGGCGGTATCCACGCCACCGCCGTCCGCGCCGTCGGCGGCACGTCGAGCACCCCGCCGGGCTCCGCACCCTCGAGGTCCAGGACCGCCTCCACCCCGTAGTGGTCGGAGACGTACAGCCCGTCGGGGGTGGGCGTGTCGCCGCGCAGGGCCGCCGAGACCACCCGAGGCCGGCCGCGCAGCAGGATCCGGTCCAGGCGCGAGGCCCGGCCGGACAGGGAGGCGAGCGCCGCCAGCGGATTGGCGTCCGGGTCGAAGGTGGGGGTCTGGTCGGGTCCGTGCGCCTCCGTCCAGGCGTCGCGCAGGCCGAGCGCGGACGCGAGGGTGTCCGTGCCGTCGTTGAAGTCGCCCAGCAGGATCACGTCGCCGTCCACACCGGCCAGCCCCTCGGCGATCCTGGCCAGCTCGGCCCGCCGCCTGGCCGCGCCGTCGCCGGAGTGGTCGCTGGTCAGGTGGGTGGCGGCGACGACGAGGACGCCGGTGGCGGTGTCCACGGCGATGGCGGCCACCGACTTGTGCGGGCCGAGCTCGTGCCGGGCCGCCTCCCGTACGGGCAGCCGGCTGAGCAGCAGCAGGCCGCTGTCGTCGATGTCCGGGCCGTACGGGTCGGTGCCGAGGGTGTACCCGGCGCGTACCCAGGGGGCCGCCAGCAGCATCGACACCAGCTCGGGCTCGACCTCCTGCAAGGCGATGACGTCGGCGTCGGCCGCTTCGAGGGCCGCGAGGAGCAGGCGACGGCGCCGGGCCGTGTCGAGGAGATCGCTGTCGTAGCGGTCCCACAGCGTGTTCCACGTCAGCACGCGCGGAGCCGGGTGCCCGGCGCGCCCGCGTCCGATGGCCGGGCGCCATCCGTCCACCGGATCCCAGGCGTGCGGGGTCCTGGCCGTGAAGAACGGCGGCCGCAGGCGGCGCGGGTCGCGGGCCCGGCCGGCCTCGCAGGTGTCGACGCGGTCCAGGCCCGTGGCGCGGTCCCAGACCAGCTCGCCGTCCGCCTCGACGAACAGCACCCGGTGCCAGGGGATGTCGCCTCCCGGGGTGAAGGCGGGCAGCGCGACGCGCTTGGGGGCGGCGTTGCGCTGGCCGACCCCCAGGACGAACCGGGACGGGTCGAACCGCGGGTCCCAGCGGATCCGGTGGTAGATCTCCTCACTGGTACGCATCACGCCTCCAAGGTCCCGTCCACGTCGTCGACGGTGCCGCGCGCTCCGACGTACCAGGTGCGGTGGGCCTGCCCGGGATACGGCGGGACGAACCGGCGCGCCTGCGCGGCCAGCACGTGCGCGGGCACCGGATGGGGGCGGCGGGCGTTGCGCCGGTGCAGCTCGTCCTCCTCCACCAGCACGACCGCGTGCGTGGTCAGCGCGTCGCGGCGGCGCGCCACGGCGTGGACGAGGGAACGCTGGTGCTGGTTGAGCGAGGTGGCGTCCCACACCACGGTGCCGCCGGCGGCCAGGGCGGCGTCGAGCCGGTCGAGCCCCTCGCCCAGCACCTCCCGATTGGCCCGCTGGTCCGCCCGCGAGCCCCGGGCCTGGCGCAGGTCGTCCAGCGACAGGTACGCGTCGATCCCCGAAAGACCCGCCGCGAACGTGCTCTTCCCGCTGCCCGACGGCCCGACCAGCTGCACCAGCCTGGGGAACGGCCTGGACCGCCACCGCCAGGTCGCCGCCACGGCCTCCTCGACCGTCGAGATCCGTCCCCTGGCCCAGGAGTCGCGGGCCTCCGCCCAGCACCGGTCGGCCGCCTCCGCGCCGAGGCCGGCCAGGGCCTCGCGCAGGCCGGCGCGGAACGGCTCCAGCGGCTCCGGGCCGAGCAGCCCGGCGTCCTCGGCGTGCAGGGCCGACCATTCGACCTGCTCGCGGGCCTGGTCGCGCTCGTCGTCCGCGCGCCCGGCCGGCACGGCCGCCGCGACGGCGTGCAGCACGCCCAGGTCGGCGGCCAACGCCATCCGCCCCAGCCCGGCCCGCCGCTCCTCGTCCGGGTACGGGCGGTGCAGCGCACCGTGCAGCCCGACCAGGTCCGCGACCCGCCGCGCCGACCGCATGCCCAGCGGCCCCGCCAGCCGCGCCGCCAACGTGGCCCGCGGCACGGGGTGCGCCACCACGGCCAGCACCCCGGCCAGCCGGGCATCTCCACACCGGCCGATAGCGTCCAGCCGCGCCACCACCTCGGCCACCGCCTCTGGGGCCACCGCCTCTGGGGCCACCGCCTTAGGGGCCGCTCCTTCGGTTCCGGGCAGGTCCACCGCGGCCAGCAGGGCGCTCACGTCGGGGTCCGCGCCCGAGCGCACCGACCACAGCGCCGCCGCCGGGCCCAGAGCGTTCGGCACGACGGTGGCGTGCATCCAGTGCGTGTCCGTCCGCACGTGCTGCGGCCGCACCCACTTGGCCACCCGCCCCGCGAACTCCGCCCGCCCGAACCCCTCGGCGGCCCGCACCACGTAGCCCTCCTGCCGCTCCGGGTCCAGCCGCAACCCTCGCAGCGCCCGCTCGTCGAAGACGCCGCGCCACAGCACCGGCGGCACCGGAACCCCCAGCCCGCGCAGGAAGCCGACCGTGCGGTCCCAGTCCAGGCACCGATCGCCGTCCCAGACCGAGAACCCGTAGAACCAGCTCTCCAGCCCCTGGTACGCGATGGAGTGCCGGGCGTACAGGTTCTCCCCGCACACGCGCCACCCCGCGGGGATCCGCCCGCCGATCCGCCCCTGCAGACCCTTCACCCACGCCCGGGACGGATGGTGGGCCGAGTCCAGCGACCTGGCGTGCATCCCGTCGGCGTACAGGGTGGTGTTCTCCCCGTCGAGCTTCTCGGTGACCACGACCTCGCGCCCGCGCAGCCCGGACAGGTCGCCCGCGCGCACGTCGTCCGGGGTCGCACCGGGCGACCAGGGCAGGTGAGGGGTACGCGGATAGTGCACGCGCATGATCCCTCCCCCCGCTCGGCCGCAGTCACTGTACAAGCGGCAAGAAACACGCCTCCATCGAATAAACCGTCGTTTCGGAACGTGCACGAAACTTTCACCGGTGCAGATCATTCTCTGACCAGGATGAATAGCTCCCGCAGGCCTGGTGGCTGACAAGGCTCGTTGACAGCTCTGTAAGACCGTGCCGATACTTTCGACGCAAGGCCGATAATTTCGGAACCGTCGCGAGGAGGAAGCACATGCTCATCCGCCGTGCCTGCGCCTTGGTCGTGGCGCTGGTCGTCGCCATCGTGATGCCGCCCGGCATCGCCAACGCGGCCCCCATAACCTCCAACCAGACCGGCACCAACAACGGCTACTTCTATTCGTTCTGGACCGACAGCCCCGGGTCGGTGTCCATGAACCTGGGATCCGGCGGCAATTACAGCACCTCATGGAGCAACACCGGCAATTTCGTCGCCGGTAAGGGCTGGAACTCCGGCGGGCGCAGGACCGTGAACTACTCGGGGAGCTTCAACCCGTCCGGCAACGCCTATCTGGCCCTCTACGGCTGGACGAGAAATCCGCTCGTGGAGTATTACGTCGTCGACAACTGGGGCACCTACCGGCCCACGGGCACGTACAAGGGCACGGTGACCAGCGACGGCGGAACGTACGACGTCTACCAGACGACGCGGTACAACGCCCCCTCCATCGAAGGCACGAGAACCTTCAACCAATATTGGAGCGTCCGGCAGTCGAAGAAGACAGGCGGCACCATCACCGCCGGCAACCACTTCGACGCATGGGCCCGCTACGGCATGAGCCTGGGCAGCCACGATTACATGATCCTCGCGACAGAGGGATATCAGAGCAGCGGAAACTCCAACATCACCCTGGACGGCTCCTCCGGCGGCGGCGGAGGAGGCGGCAACCCCGGCGGCGGCTGCACCGCGTCGTTGTCCGCGGGACAGCAGTGGAGCGACCGGTACAACCTCAACGTCGCCGTCAGCGGCTCCAGCAACTGGACCGTGACGATGAACGTGCCGTCCCCGGCGAAGATCATCGCTACCTGGAACATCACCGCCAGTTACCCCAGCGCCCAGGTGCTGACCGCCAGGCCCAACGGCAACGGCAACAACTGGGGCGTGACGATCCAGCACAACGGCAACCAGACCTGGCCGACGGTCTCCTGCAGCGCGAGCTGACCGTTGGCGACAGGCCGGAAAGATCTTTCCGGCCTGTCCCTCTCGACCATGAATGCCCGCTGGGTCACAATCGGCGCTGGTGCCACAAGCACGCTACAGAGCCACTACAGGCGAGGAGCGGGTCATGGTCGACGCGACCTTTGCAATCTTGGGCCCGGTACGGGTGAGCTGGGCCGATGGCAGGCAGGTGCATCTCAGCGGCAAGCCGCGCGCCGTCCTCGCCAGCCTGCTGCTCAACGTCAACACGCTGGTGTCCCGGGAGCGGCTGGTGGAGGCCCTGTGGGAGAACCCCCCTCCCTCCGCCATCCCCAACCTGCAGACCTACATCGGCCAGCTCCGCAGGAGCCTGTCGCTCGACACGCGGCTGCTCACCAGGGAAACGGGCTACACCTTCGAGGCGCACGCCGAGGAGGTGGACCTCCTGCAGTTCGAACAGGCGATCCGGCTGGCGCGGAAGGAGTCCGAGGCGGGCGACGTCCGCGCCGCCGTCGCCCAGTTCGAGAGGGCTCTGGGGATGTGGCGGGGCAAACCCGCCGAAGGCACCAAGCTCTCCGGTCACATGCTCGCCCGCGTGACCGAACTGGAAGAGCGGCTGGCCATGGTCAGGATGGATTGGGCCGAGGCGAAGCTCGCCCTCGGCCAGCCTGCGGAGGTGATCGAGGACCTCCGCGCGTTCGTCGCCGAGCAGCCGCTGCGCGAGCGCGCGTGGCGGCTGCTCATGCTCGCGCACTCGCGAGCGGGACAACGGGACAAGGCGCTGGAGGCCTTCCAGCACGCCCGCTCGGTGCTCACCGACGAGCTGGGCCTGGAGCCCGGCGAGGAGCTCCAGCAGCTGCAGGCCGCCATCCTGGCCGGCACCACGCCGGTGAGCGAGCCCGCACCGTGGACGCCGGTCTGCCGGCTCCCCTCGGACGTCAAACATTTCAGCGGCAGGGAAGCCGAGCTGTTCGAGCTGGACGGGCTCCTCCCGCTCCCGGACGAGGCGCCGCCGCGCACCGCCACGACCTGCGTGATCACCGGCACCGGCGGGGTCGGGAAGACCGCGCTCGCCGCCCGCTGGGCCCACACGGCACGCGACCGCTTTCCCGACGGCCAGCTCTACGTGGACCTGCGGGGCTTCAGCCCCGGCGCGACGCCCATGCCACCGTCGGAGGCGGTGCGGATCCTGCTGGGGTTCCTCCACGTGCCCCACCACCGGATGCCCTCCACCTTCGGCGAGCAGATCGGGCTCTACCGGAGTCTGCTGGCCGGCCGGCGGGTGCTCGTCCTCCTGGACAACGCCCGCGATCCGGACCAGGTGCGTCCACTGCTGCCCCCCTCTCCGGAGGCCCTCACCCTGGTGACCGGCCGGACCGCGCTCACCGGCCTGATCGCGGCCGAGGGTGCCCACTTACTGCGCCTCGCGCCGCTCTCCGACGCGCAGGCCGGCCAGCTGCTGAGACGCCGCCTGGGCCAGGATCGCATGGCGGCCGAACGCGAGGCGGTGGACGGCATCATCAAGACGTGCGCGGGGCTGCCGCTGGCCCTCGGGATCGTCGCGGCGCGGGCCATCATCAACGCCGGCCTTCCCCTCACCGCGCTGGCGGACGAGCTCCAGGCGGAGCCCACCCGGTTGGACGCCCTGCAGACCGACGAGCTGAGCACCGACCTGCGGGAGGTCTTCGGCTCCTCCTATCGCGTGCTGGCCCCCGAGGCGGCCGAGACCTTCGCCCATCTGGGCCTCGTGTCGGGCCCGGACACGAGCCTGCTGGCCGTCGCCAGCCTCATCGGCCGCCCGGTGGCGCACACCCGTACGCTGCTGCGCACCCTGGAAACCGCCCATCTGCTGGATCAGCACGTTCCCGGCCGGTACCGGATGCACGATCTCGTCCGCCTCTACGCCATCGACCGCGCCCGCCTCGACCTGAGCGCGGACGCCCGTACCGCCGCCGTGCGCCGGCTCGTGGACTTCTACCTGCACACGTCGTACGCCGCCGACCGCCTGCTCTCCCCGCGCCGGCGCAGCACCATCCGGATGGAGCCGCCCGCTCCCGGTTGCCTGACGGACGCCCTGGCGGACGTGGCGGCGGCCCAGGCCTGGTTCAAGGCCGAGCACGCCTGCGCGCTCGCCGCCCAGCGGCTGGCCGCCGAGCACGGTCTTCATGGCGCCGTATGGCAGCTGGCCTGGACGCTCGACACCTTCCACCTGGGCCACAACCTGCTCCAGAACTGTGTCGCGGCCTGGCGCCTGGCGTCCGGCGCCGTCGAACACGTGGCCGATGTGACCGCCCATGCCATGGTCCACCAGCTGCTCGGCCGCGCCTGCACCCGGGCGGGACTCCACGCGGAGTCGCTGTCCCATTTCGCCGAAGCCCTCGCCCTGTACGAGCAGTCGGGAGACATCGCCGGCCAGGCCCATGTCCGCCATACGCTCGGGCTGGCGTGGGGCCACCGGGAGGAGCCAGCGCAGGCGCTGGTCCATCTGGAGCACGCCCTGCGGCTGTACAGGGACATCGACGACGCCATGGGGGAGGCCAACGCGCTCAACTCCCTGGGGTGGGGCACCGCGATGCTCGGCGACTTCGCCAGGGCCCGGGAGTGCTGCGAGCAGGCGCTGGTCCTGCTCCGCAGCCATGGCGACCGCAACGGCGAGGCGGCGACCCTCGACAGCCTCGGCTACATCGCCCACCACACCGGCCGTCACACCCGGGCCCTCGACTACTACCGCGAGGCTCTGACGCTGCGGCGGGAGACCGGCAACGCCAGCCAGGAGGCCGACACGCTCCTCCACCTCGGCGACACCCACCACGCCCTCGGCCAGGACGGCGAAGCCGCCCGGGCCTGGGGCCAGGCCCTCGCCATCTACCAGGACCAGCACCGCACCGAGAAGGCGAAGCACGTGCGGGAGAGGCTCGACGCCTTGGGAGCGAGATCCTCCTAGAGGGCGGCCTGCGCGGGCTGGAGGGGCTGTTCGGTCCAGATGCACTTGCCGGTGTCGGTGTAGCGGGTGCCCCAGCGATGGGAGATCGCGGAGACCAGCTGGAGCCCGCGGCCGCCCTCGTCGGTGTCGGCGGCGCGGCGGATGCGGGGCGTGGTCAGGCTGCCGTCGGAGACCTCGCAGGTGAGCACGGCGCTGCGGAGCAGGCGCAGGTGGATGGGGCCCTTGGCGTGGCGGACGACGTTGCCGACCAGCTCGCTGGCCAGCAGTTCGGTGGTCATCGACAGGTCGTCCAGGTGCCAGGCGCTGAGCTGGGCTCGGACGTGTTCGCGGGCCTCGCCGGCGGCCTTGGGGTGTTCGGGCAGCGGCCAGGTGGCCATGTCGTCGTTCGGCAGCGCATGGGTGCGGACCACCAGCAGGGCCGCGTCGTCGGCGGTACCCTGCCGGCCGGGCAGCAGGGTGGCGGTGAGGCTGTCGCACAGGGATTCCAGGCACTCGGCGCAGTGCAGCGGGGTCGCGTCCCGGTCCGGGTGCCGGCACGTCGCCGCGGGCGGGATCCTGGGGACCGTGTCGCCCAGCGCCTTGGCGAGATCGGCGATGCCCTGGTCGATGTCGAGGGTGGCGGACTCGACCAGGCCGTCGGTGTACAGCACCAGCAGGCTGCCTTCGGGCAGTTCCATCCGTACGGTGTCGAAGGGCGGGGTGGCGGCGCCGAGGGGCGAGTTCGGATCGGCGTCGGGGAAGTGGACGGCGCCGTCGGGGTGGACGACGGCGGGCGGCGGATGGCCGGCGCGGGTGACCACGCAGGAGCGGGTGGTGGCGTCGTAGACCAGGTACAGGCAGGTGGCGTAGAAGTCGTCGCCGAGGCCGCTGACCACGTCGTTGAGGTGGGTGAGCAGCTCGTCGGGAGGCAGCTCCAGGTCGGCCAGGGTGCGGACCGCCGTACGCAGGCGGCCCATGGTGGCCGCCTCGGCCACGCCGTGTCCCATGACGTCGCCGATGACGAGGGCGACCCGGTCCGCCGACAGCGGGATGACGTCGTACCAGTCGCCACCCACCTCCATGTCCTTGCCGGCGGGCAGGTAGCGGGCCGCGGCGGTGACCGCGGGCAGGTCGGGCAGCTCGCGGGGGAGCAGGCCGCGCTGCAGTTCCTGGGCGCGCGTGTGCTCCCTGTCGTACAGGCGGGCCCGTTCCATGGCCTGGGCGACCAGCCCGCTGAGCGTGGTGAGCAGGTTGCGCTCCTCGCCCGTGAACTGGCGCGGCTCGGCGAAGGAGACCACGCAGCTGCCCACGGGGCGTCCCGAGGCGATCATCGGGAGGAAGGCCCACGCCTTCTTGCCGCCCGCCGCCGGCAGGTCGGCCGTCTCGGGGTAGCGCTCGATGTACTCCTCGACCGAGTTGATGAACATCGGCGTACGCTCCCGCAGGGTTTGAGAGATCGGGAGTCCCGCGGTGGCGGGGATCCGGGTCACCCGGTCGACGAACTCCTGCGAGTACCCGGTGAACCCGACCGGCCGCAGGTGGTCGCCCTCCAGGAAGGTGAGCATGAGACCGGCGGCGCCGAACGCCGGCAGGATGTGCTCGGCGGAGGCGTCGAAGACGTCCCGCACGGTGACCGCCTCGGCCAGCGCCCTGGTCAGCTGCTTGATGCGCGCGGACCGCTCCTGGGCCGCGCGCTCGGTGTGATCCGTCCGCTGCTCGGCGACCGCCTCGAGGTCGTCATGGGTCTTGGTGATGTCCCACAGCGTGCCGACCATGCGCGCCGGCTCGCCGTCCTCGTCGACCAGCAACCGGCCGCGGGCCCGTACCCAGATGTCCGTGCCGTCCGGGCGGCACACCCGGTACTCGGTGCTGTACATCCTGCCCGCGCGGATCGCCTCGTCGATGTCGGTCAGCACCCACGGCAGATCCTCGGGGTGGACCAGGGCCATCCAGGTCTCGATGCGTCCGTCGAAGGTGCCCGGCTCGATGCCGAGCAGGGTCAGCATCGCGTCGTTCCAGATGGCGTCCCCGGTCCGGATGTCCCAGTCCCACGTGCCGATGGTCTCCAGGTGCTGCGGCAGGTGAGAGCCGGCGGACCGGCTCCGCCCGCCCATGGGGCCCGAGCCGGGCGGTGGCGCGGAGGGCCTGCCCAGGCGCCCGCCCACCCATCGGCTCAGCAGGTCGAGGAAGGCCCGCTGGCCGGGCGACGGCTCGTGGGAGGAGGCCGTCACGATCGACAGCGCGCCGACCGGACCGCCGGGGCCGAGCAGCGGGACGGCCGTCATCGCCGTGCCGACCGGCCAGGACCGGGCCTCGGCCGTGGCGGAGCCCTGCTGGGGGATGCCGGCGGCGACGTTCGCCATGGAGACCCGGACGGACGCGGCGTTGCGGAAAGCGCGGGCCGGGGCGAGCGGGCCGTTGCCGTCGACGCGCTCCCACGCGTGGGTGAGCGCGGGGGGTAGCCCGTTGGTCACGGCGAGACGCAGCCCGCCGCCGTGGCCGGGGCTGCCGAGGTGCACCATCCCGCCCAGCCCGGCAAGATCGGCCACCGCCTGTTCGAGCGCGAACCGCAGGAGCTCGATCCCCCACAGATCGTCACCGACCTCCGCGAGCAGCCGTCTTCGCTCCTCGGAAACCTGGTCCGCCGACACGGCCCGCGGACCCTGCGCACGCTGTTCGCCCATCCCTTCCCCTCACCACGTCGCCGGGGTCATCAGCGTCGATTTGGGGGGAAACTGTTCATATTGGGGTATATCTACCGAGTATAACTACCCAGAGCGCACGACCCCTTGCTCCACTCGCGCGAGCGGTGGTGCGGGGCGGCCCGCGGCATGCGAGCATCCAGACGGGGTCGCGACCCCCGGATGATGAGCCGGTCTCTGGAGGGTTGAGGGAAGCGTGCTACGAGTCGATTTCGGCGTGCTGGGGGAGATCTGCGCCTGGGCCGACGGCCAGGCGATCGAGCTGGGGCCGGCCAGGCAGCGAAGCGTGCTGGCGGCGCTGCTGGTGAAGGTCAACCAGCCGGTGTCCCTCGACCAGCTGACCGACTGCGTGTGGGGGGAGGGTCCGCCCCGGCGGCCGACCGCGACCCTGCAGAGCTACCTGTCCCGGCTGCGTACGTCCCTGCCGGCGGCCTGGGACGGCGGCATCCGCCGCAGCGGCGGCGGCTACCTGCTGCGGGCCGACGAGAGCGCGGTGGACCTGCACCGCTTCCGTGACCTGCGGAACCGGGCCCGCACGAGCGACGACGCCACCGCCGAACGCCTGTACGAGCAGGCGCTGGACCTGTGGCGCGGCGAACCCTTCGCCGACCTGGACACCTCGTGGGCGAGGGCCCAGCGGCACGTCCTGCAGGGCGAGCGGCTGGCCGCGCGCCTGGCCTACCACGACGTACGGCTGCGCCGCGGCGGCCACGCCGCGCTCCTCGGACCCCTGGAGTCCCTGGCGGCCGAACACCCGCTGGACGAGCGGCCGGCCGCCCAGCTGATCCTCGCCCTGTACCGCAGCGGCCGCCAGGGCGAGGCCTTCCAGCAGTACGAGCGGATCCGCAAGCGGCTGGCCGCCGACCTCGGCGTGGACCCCGGCCCCGACCTGCGGCTCCTGCACCACCAGATGCTCACCGCCGCGGTGGCGCCCGCTCCCGCCGAGTCCGCCCCTGCGCCTCCCGCGCCCACGCCTCCACCCGCCGGGATCATGGTGCCGCGCCAGTTGCCCGCGCCGCCGCCGGTGTTCGTCGGACGCCCGCGCGAGCTGGCCACCCTGGACGACGCGCTGACCGGCGACGGCAGGGACCGGGTGGCGATGATCTCCGCCATCGGCGGGTACGGCGGCATCGGCAAGACCTGGCTGGCCCTGTACTGGGCGCACCACCACGTGGACCGCTTCCCGGACGGGCAGATCTACCTGGACCTGCGCGGATTCGACGCCGGGAACGCGCCGATGCCGGTGGAGACGGCCCTGCGCCTGCTGATCGGCGCGCTCGGCGCGGATCCCGCCGCCGTCCCGCAGCGGCCGGAGGAGCAGACCGCGCTCTACCGCAGCCTGACGGCCCGCAAACGCCTGCTGATCGTGCTCGACAACGCCCGCGACACCGCCCAGGTCGTCCCCCTGCTGCCGGGCACGCCCTCCTGCACCGTGCTGGTCACCAGCCGCAACCAGCTCCCCGGGCTGATCGCCGGCCACGACGCCCGCCACGTGCCGCTGGACGTGCTCGACGCCGCCGAAGCCCGCCGGCTGCTGGTGCACCACCTGGGGCCCGAGCGGGTCGACGCCGAGCCGGAGGCGGTGGCCGCCCTGGTGGAGCGCTGTGCCGGGCTGCCGCTGGCGCTGAGCATCATCGCGGCCCGCGCCCTGATGAGCCCGTGGCTGCCGCTCGCGTCCCTGGCCGAGGAGCTGCGCGCGGAGTCCAACCGCCTCGACGCGCTGGACGCCGGCGAGCTGTCGGCGGACCTGCGGACCGTGTTCGCCGCCTCGTACCGCGCGCTGGAGCCGGAGGCGGCCCGGCTGTTCCGATTACTGGCCCTGCACCCGGGACCGGACATCCCGCCGCCCGCCGCCGCCGGCCTCCTGGGCACGGACGCCCGGCGGCCCATGGCCGGGCTGGTCCGCGCGCACCTGGTCACCGAGCACGCTCCCGGCCGCTTCGCCCTCCACGACCTGCTGCGCGACTACGCGGCCGAACGGGCCTACGCCGAGGACACCGAGGCCGAGCGCGACGCGGCGCTGCGCCGCCTGCTCGACCACTACCTGCACACCGCGCACGCGGCGGCCCTGCTGTTCTACCCGAACCGGCGGGCGATCCAGCTGACCGAACCCCTCGCCCCCGGCGCCGTCCCGGTCGTCCTGCGCGACCACCAGCAGGCCGCCGACTGGCTCGCCGCCGAGATCCAGGCGCTGCTGTGGGCGGTCAGGCGGGCCGCCGACGCCGGGCTGGCCACGCACGCCTGGCAGCTGGCCTGGTCGCTGGCCGACTACCTCAACCGCCAGGGACGCCGGCAGGACATCCTCACCACGCAGCAGGCCGCCCTGGACGCCGCCCGGGACCAGGACGACCTCGTCGGGCAGTGCCGGGCGCACCAGATCATCGCCCGCACCCATCTGCGGCTCGGCCGCTACGACGACGCCCGCGTCCAGCTCGATCACGCGCTCGACCTGGCCACCCGGCTCGGCGACCTGGCGCTCCAGGCTCGCGCGAACCACAGCCTCACCATGGTGTTCAGCGCTCAGGAGCGCCACAGCGAGGCCCTCGCGCACGCCCAGCGGGCACTTGAGCTGTACCGGGACCTGGGCGACAAGAGCAGCACCGCCGACATTCTCAACTCCGTCGGCTGGGAGCACGCCGAACTCGGGCATCACCGCGAGGCGGTCGACCACTGCGAGCAGGCCGTGGCCCTGTTCGAGTCGCTCGGCGACCCGTACGGCCAGGCGGCCGCCCTGGACAGCCTGGGCTACGCCTACCACCGCGCCGGCGACCACGACCGGGCCGCCGGCCGCTACCGGCACGCTCTGCGGCTGTTCCGGGAGGTGGGGGACCGCGGGGAGGAGGCGGCGTGCCTGCTCAACCTCGGCGACACCCACCGGTCCGCCGGTGACGAGGCGGTGGCCCGCCGGGAGTGGCGGGCCGCGCTGGACATCCTCGACGAGCTCGACCGGCCCGGCGACGATCCGGTACGGAGCAGGCTCGCCGCCCGCCTCGGCCTCACCGGGGACCGCTGAAGGCTCGGTGAGGTCCCCGCCGACCGGATCACCCGCGCACGGTGGAGGTCCTCAGCTTCGGGTCGGCGGCGATCTCGGCCTCGGTGAACCGCTCGGTGACCCACTGGCCGCGCGAGAACAGGACCGTCTGGTCGGTGTGGTGCGGCGAGCTGGGGTCGGCCGAGAGCGAATAGGTGAGGATGGTCCGCGTACGCGGCCCGGCGGGGGTGAGCTCGACGGCCATCATGAAGGTCGAACCGGTGTCCACCTCCGGGTAGCGCCCGTCGGCGCCGAGGATGCCGCGCATGCGTACCCGGTCGAAGCAGCCCTCCCCTTCGGTGCAGCCGGGGATCGGGATCGAGGAGTAGCGCTGCGCCTGGCCCGGGGTGAGCGTCAGGGGGATGCCGCCGGCCTGGAAGGCGGCCACGGCGTCGGCCAGGGCCAGCCGTACCACCGGGTCGTCGCTCTTGAGACCCCGGGGGGTGGCCAGCGGGCGCGCGGGATCGAACGGCACCCGCCACGGGCTGTAGACGGGCTCTCCCGGTTTGGTGGGGCGCCCCAGCCGCCCGAAGAACTCGCGCCACAGGATGGCCCCCCGGCCGTCCAGGGTGGCCCGCCCGTTCCACTTGAGCAGTGTCCGGCAGGCCTCGCGCACGTCCACCGGCTTGCCGCCGGACGTGGTCAGGGTGCTGTCACGGCACAGCTTCGGCAGGTCCGGGCGCATGAGCTCGAAGGTGTAATTGCGCTTGCCCTGCACGCTCGCCTGCAGCGTCTCCAGGGTGAAGCCGGGAGCGCCGAGCCCGTCGGCGCCGGACAGCCGCTGGGCGATCATGTCCAGGCTGACGCGCGGGCGCGGCTCCAGATCGGTACGCGCCTTGCCGAACGCGCGCGGGTAGCCGGTCAGCGGCGCCGACGGGTTCGTCATCCAGAAGGTGTTGTTGGAGTTGGCCACGTAGTCGCTGCGGGTCAGCCTCGGCCGGGCGCCGGGCCCGAAGACGCCGGGCACGACGGCGTCGCGGTCCCTGCCCCACAGGCACGCGGAGGTCGAGCCGTCCAGGACGTACTCCTCCAGGCCCGGGATGGGGGAGGGCTTGCCGCAGCGCTCCGCCTGGGCGTCGGTGACGTGGGGGACCATCGAGGTGTCGGCGAAGTAGGCGCTCCCGTCGACGTCGGTGGCGAGCGTGTGGACGAACGGCATGCCCTGGTAGGTGTTCTGGGTGGCGCGCAGCTGGGTGAGGTTCCGGGCCCTGGCCATCGCCAGCCACTCGTCGGCCGCGCGCAGGTTGTCGGCGTTGGCGTCGGCCAGCGCGTAGGCGACCTTGCCGGTCTGCCCGGCGGCCAGCACCGGGCCGTAGCGCGAGGTGTAGAGCGTGTGTTCCACGACGGTGCCGTCCTGGAGGGTGACCTGCACCTCCTGGCGGCCCATCGGCTCGGTCCGGCCGTCCACCCGGTAGCTGGTGCGGTCCACGAGGTCGAGCCGGTAGAGGTTGAACCGCTGGGCGTGGGAGACCGTGTGGGTCCAGGCCGTGGTCGCGTTGTGGCCGATCTCGACGACCGGCGTGCCGTACAGGCTGCCGCCGGAGACGTCGAGCACGCCGGGGATGGTCAGCTGCACCTGGTAGAAGCGGCGGATCCCGTTCCAGGGGAAGTGCGGGTCGGCCAGCACCATGCCGTGGCCGTCCCGGGTCGCCCGGCGGCCGAGCGCCCAGGCGTTGCTGCCCGCGGCGGGCCTGCGCTCCGGCCCCTCGGCCTCGGCTTCCCCGACGACGTACTCCTTCATCCCGGCGATGCCGGTCATCCGGCTGAGGTCGAGCAGGTTGTTCCACAGGTCGGTCGCGGTGATGGGGCCGACCCAGGCCTTGCCCCGGCAGGTGGGATCCGGCAGGTTCGCCACGCCGGTCTGCTCCAGGTAGCGGTTGTACCCGGCGACGTAGCCGTCCACGAGCCGGCGCAGCTCGCCGGTCGGGCCCAGCGGCGATCGCCGGGCCAGCAGTCGAGGCACCACGCCGGAGTCGGCGACGCTCTTGTAGTAAACGTCGCTGACCAGGTTGGCGACCGGGCGGACCGGGTCGTCGGACTTCGCCTGAGGGCCGAAGTACCGGGACCTTTCGCCCCGTAACGTCACCACCCAGGAGGCCAGCACGCAGAGGTTGTCCTGCGCGAAGGCGTAGCCGTACCCGAATCCAAGCCCGCCGTAGTCCTTGGCGGATATGTGGGGAATGCCGTACTCGGTGCGCCGGATCTCGGCGGCGTAGCGGCCGTCGTCCGCCAGGGCGGGCGCGTCGGTGCGCACCACCACCATGACGGCTGCGACCAGGGCCAGCGCGATCAGCGCGGCCGATTTCAGCTTCATCGCAACTCCTATTCGAAACGCGCGTTGTCGGGCGCGGTCATGCGCCTGAGCAGCGGGAGGGCGGTGAGGATCACCAGGAGGGAGGCGGCCAGGCCGCCGCCCAGGGAGGCGAAGTAGACCGGCCCGGGCATCGCGAGCGAGGCGCCCTTCATCGCGAGCTGGCCGATGAGCGGCTCGGCCACGGCGAAGCCGGCGCCGGCGGCGAGCACGGCGGCCAGGACGAGCGGCAGCGCCGACTCCAGCAGCACCACCGTGGCCAGGGTCCGCGTGGGCGTGCCGGCCAGCCGCAGCAGCGTGAACGGCTGCCTGCGCTCCACCAGGCCACCGCCGACCGCCACCACGAGGCTGCAGCCGCCCGCGACCAGGGTGAGCGCGACCATGGCCAGCGCGATGCTCTCCGCCCTGGTGTACAGGTCGGCCCTGACCTGGGCGACCTCGGCGAAGGTCATCGGCGCCTGCGCGGAGTAGCCGGCCACCAGGGTGCGCAGGCGCTCCAGCGTCGCCGCGTCGCCCGTACGGATCATGACGGCCATCAGATCGAGCCCGGCGGCGGAGGCGGACTCGCTGGCCGGTCCGGCCACCGGGAGGAGCTTGTCGATGGTGAGGGGATTGTCGGCGCCGACGACGCGGTCGAACCGGCCCAGCACCGCCTGCGCGCCCGCGGGGCACCGGCCGAGCACGGGGAAGCGGGCCAGGTTCGAGCACTCGACGACGGAGGTCGCGGGCGGCGAGCCGTCGGGCGGCGGGCGCAGGCTCTCCAGATCAGCCCTGGCGTAGATCGGCAGCACGTCCACGCCGGGCTGGGCGCGCACCTGGGCGAGCAGGTCCGCCGCCGCCCGCGGCGACAGGCTCGCGATGCCCGGCCGCCAGAGCGTGGCGCCCAGCACGTCGTTGAGCGTGCCGCCGGCCACGGCCCGCTGGCCCGCGACCACCGTGGGCACGAGGGCCGCGATCGTCGTCCCGATGAACACCGCCAGCACCAGCCCGCTCACCGACCTGAACGCGGTCTTCGGGTCGGCGGCCAGGCGCTGCGCGGCCAGCAGCGTCGCCGCGCCGCGGGTCAGCCGGGCGGCCAGGCGCGCGCCGAGCATCGTCAGCCACGGCCCGGCCAGCACGAGCCCGGCCATGACGAGCGCGATCCCCGCGTTGGCCAGCAGGGTGTCGGGCTTGCCGTCCTTGAACGCCGGACCCGCGAGCAGCCCCAGCCCGGCGAGCAGCGGGATCACCCGCCACGCTCTCGGCGGCGGCGGGGCGGCCTTCCTGGCCACGCCGAGCGGTGAGATCCGCACCCGGCGCAGCGACCACAGGGAGGAGCCCGCCGCGACGACGGGCACGCAGGCGAGCACGGCCGCGTACTGCCAGAGGCTCGGGACGGCCAGCTCGGGGAAGAAGCGCGAACCGGTGATCCGGATCCCGGCCACGACCGGCCGTACGAGCTGGAAGAGCACGACGCCGGCCAGCGCGCCGAGCAGCGCGCCCAGCGCGGCGTCCACCGCGGCGAGGATGTTGATCTGCCGGGAGGTGGCGCCGACCAGCCGGATCGCCGCGAAGCGCGTCTCGCGGCGGGCGGCGGCCAGCCGGGTGGCGGTGCCCACCAGCACCAGCAGCGGGACGATCAGCCCGACGGCGGCGATGCCGAACCCGAACCGGTAGACGTCCGCGCTCCGGTCGACCGCCGGCTCGGTGGCGACCGTGTCGACCCGCCGGGTGCCGATCATGGCGGCGACCTGCTGCGGCGTCCCGCCCACCACGATGACCAGCTCGTCGGGCCCAGACAGCGCGGCCCGGCCGATCAGGCCCGCCCGCGTCCCGGGGAAGCGGGCGGCGAGTTGCTCGCGCGGCGCCGAGTCCAGGAGCCGGGCCAGCGCGGGCGAGGCGTAGTACTGGCCGGGGCCGGGCATGCGGGACAGGCCGGGGATGACCGGCGCCCGGCCGCCGAGCGCGGCGGCGTCGAGCCTGATGATCGTCCGGCCCGCGTAGAAGTCCTCGCGGAGGTTCCACAGAGCGCCGTCGCCGGTGGCGTCCAGGGCCCAGCCGCTGGGCGCCGTGCCGCGCGCGCACTCCCAGCAGGGCCGGTCGCCGGTGGCCTGGAAGGCGTTGAACAGCGACAACGTCGCCAGCAGCACCGCGACGCCGACCGCCACCCCGG
Organism: Nonomuraea sp. NPDC004186; assembly: GCF_053603495.1. NCBI lineage: Bacteria > Bacillati > Actinomycetota > Actinomycetes > Streptosporangiales > Streptosporangiaceae > Nonomuraea > Nonomuraea sp. NPDC004186. The sequence continues at coordinate 44,231 of NZ_JBSGFQ010000014.1, forward strand.
CCACGATCAGCGCCAGCCGGGCCGCCGTCTCCCTGCCGCTGCGCAGCGACAGCCGCAGCCCCAGCGAGATCATCGGAGGACCCCGCCGGCGTACGGGTCGGTCACCTTGCCGTCGCGCACCACGACCTCGCGGTCGGCGCAGGCGGCCACCCGGGCGTCGTGCGTCACCACGATCACGGTGGCGCCCTCCTCGCGGGCCAGGCCCACCAGCAGGTTCATCACGTGCTCGCCGGTGAGCGAGTCGAGCGCGCCGGTCGGCTCGTCGGCGAAGATCACGCGCGGCCCCGTCACCAGCGCCCGCGCGATGGCCACCCGCTGCGCCTGCCCGCCCGACAGCTCCCCGGTACGCCGGCCGCCCAGCCCGGCCAGTTCCAGCCGCTCCAGCCAGGACGCGGCCCGCGCGTACGCCTGCTTGCGTCTGGTACGGCCGAGCAGCAGCGGCAGCGCCACGTTGTCGGCCACCGTCAGCTCGGGCACGAGCTGGCCGAACTGGAAGACGAACCCGAAGGCGGTGCGCCGCAGCTCGCTGCGGCGGCCGTCGTCCAGCGTGTCGAGCCGCAGCCCGTCGAACCACACCTCGCCGGTGTCCGGGGTGAAGATCCCGGCCAGGCAGTGCAGCAGCGTCGACTTGCCGGAACCGCTGGGCCCCATGATGGCCAGGACCTCGCCCGCGGCCACCGACAGGCCGGCCTCCCGCAGCGCGGGCGTGCTGCCGAAGGAGCGGCTGATGCCCTCGGCCCGCAGCAGAGCGTTGACGATCATCGTTCGCGCACCGTTTCCGCCAGCGCCCCCAGCCTGGCCTGGGTGACGTCGATCCACCGCAGGTCGGCCTCCAGCCGGAACAGGGCATGGTCGGCGAGGAGCGTGTCGATCAGCGCGCCGCCGCGTTTGATCTCGGACAGCTCCCGCATGCGCCGCAGATGCGTGGCGCGCTGGGCGTCGAGGTAGCCCGCCGCGTCGCGGCCCAGCATCAGCGCCAGCACGACCTTCGTGAACAGCACCGTCTGCAGGTACGGCTCGGCCTCGACCGGCTCGGCCAGCCACCTCTCGACCTCGCTCCGGCCGACCGGGGTGATGGCATAGCGCTTGCGGTCGGGGCCGTCGCCCGGCTCGCTCTGCCCGGCCGCGATCTTGCCGTCCCTGACCAGGCGGGCGAGCGTGGAGTACACCTGGCCGAACGGCAGGGACTTGCCCCCGCCGAAGTAGGTGTCGTAGTCGCGTTTCAGGTCGTAACCATGGCTAGGCTCCCGCTCCAGGAGGCCGAGCAGCGCAAGGGGAACGCTCATGCCCGGAGACTATACTTTGAGGGTATATCCGCGGCGTATAAACACCCGAGATCGCCGGATCCTCGGCCTGTGGGCGGTCCTAGAGGCGGATGCTGATCTGCGCGCCGTGCTCGCGGAAGCCGAGCGCGCGGGCGACGCGCCGCGACGGCTCCGGACGTGCCCGCCACTGCGGCAGCAGCCCGGTCGCCAGCGCGTCGGCGACCGCCGCGGAGGCCGCCAGGCGGGCCAGCCCCCGGCCGCGCCACCGCGGCGCGGTCAGCACGCTCACGTGCGCGGCCGTGTCCACCCAAGGGCGGAAGCCGGCGGCGGCGAGGACGTCCCCGCCCTCGCGGACGGCGTAGGCGGCCGAGGCGATCTCCTCCAGGCCGGACTCGTCCGCCTCCTCCTGCGGCACCGATTCGAGCAGGGCCCGGATCGCCGGGTGATCGGCCGGCAGGCGTTCGACCTCGGCGACGGGCGGGGCGGCGACGAAGTCACCGGCGTCGAGGTAGGCCAGTGTCGCCGGGCCCAGGACGTCCAGGACCGGCAGGAGGCCCGGGAGCCGGGCGAGGCCGGCGTCGCCGAGGGCCGGCAGCGCGCTCCGCACCGGCTCGGCCAGGCCGGCGTCGGGCACGGTGGCCAGGATCGCCCCGCCCAGCGCGACGACGCCCGTCCAGCCCGGCGGGCACAACGACGACCCGGGCGAGACCACGACCTGCACGTCCCCGATCGCGGGGAACGTGACGGGGGTGCCGGCCAGGGCCGCCCACAGGTCACGCGCCCGGTCCAGCGCACTTCTCGGCATCCTCCGATGATCGCTACCGCAGGCCTCCAGGGCCAACCCGGGCGCCGCCGAAGGATGATCGCTACCGGAGGCCCCCAGGGCCAGCCCGGGTGCCGCCGAAGAGGGCCGCGTGACCGGCGACGAAGTTCTTGACGCTCGTCGCGGGCCGTCCGGTGATGGTCTCGACGTCGTGGGTCAGGCGGGCGTAGCGGCCCCGCGCGTGCAGCCGCGCCATGGTGGAGATGTGCTCGGCCACGTGGTCCGGCAGCTTCGCCTTGCGGAGGTCCCGCTCGATCCACTCCTTCAGCGGCATGTCCACGTACGTGATGCGCCGCCCCAGGGCCTCGGAGTACTCCGCCGCCACGGCGTTCATGTCCTCCGAGCGCGGGCCGGTGAGCTCGTACACCTTGCCGACGTGCGGCGACGGGGCGGCCAGGATGGTCGCGACGACCTCCGCCACGTCGCCCGCCACGACCGGCGAGGTCCGCGCGCCCCCGAACGGCAGGCGGATCTCGTCCCGCTCGGCTATGGAGGCGGCGGCGAAGAGCGTGAAGAAGGGGTGTTCGAGGAAGACCGTGGGCCGGACGACGACCAGCGGCAGCCCGGACCAGGTCAGCGCCTGCTCGGCGAGCCAGTGCAGCCGCTGCTGGCGTGACTCCTCCGTGCTCGTGGTGGTCATCCCGGAGACGGTCATCTGCGAGAGGTTGACGAACGCCCCGATGCCGGCGGTCTGGCGGGCCACGGTCGCCATGGTGACCGCGCCCTCCAGGTACGACGGCGAGACGCTCATGCTGAAGAACACCCGGCCGACGCCGTGCATGGCGGGCACGACGTCGGCGGCGCGCGTCATGTCGGCGACGACGACCTCGGCCCCCGTGGCCCGCAGCGCCTCGGCGCGCTCGTCCTCGCGATGGACGAGCGCCCGGACCGGGAGCCCCTGGCGCCGCAGCGTCTCCACGACGGTCCGGCCGACCGCTCCGACGCTGCCGGCGGCGCCCGTGACGAGAATCGGTCTGTCCTGGGGCATCGGTCACCTCCCGGACCCACCCCAGCAAACTCGGGACGATTCCTCCATCGGGACGCCCGGCGGATGGCGATGTCGTTAATCCGGGACCATCAAGATTTCGCCAGTGGTGCTGAGCTCAGGAGGGATCGACGTCGGCGATGGCGACGGAGAAGACGACCCGTTCCTCCTCGCCCTCGGTGAGCCCCCACAGCTCGCCGGTGGCGTACCACTGTGACAGGTCCTCCGGACGGTACGCCCAGCTCGTGTGGGCGCTGATCGTCCGGGGCGTGGTGGCGACGTTCACGGTGGCGAAGCGTCTCCTGGGGTCGGGGCCGGGGTGCGCGCCGGCCGCCATGTTGATGTAGAGGAGGTCGCCGTCGGACTGGACGCCTTGCACGTCGCTGATGGCGTCGGCGGGGTCGGCCGGGACGGTGGACACCCAGGCCTGCACGGGCGCGTTGATGAGCCGGTAGTCACCGTCCGGGGGCGGCTGGAACCGGTAGCGGACCAGCTTGGTGCCGGCCGGGGAGCCCGTCGAGCCGCTGGAGGCCTTGTAGGTTCCGGTGATCAGGCTGGCGCCGCCGGAGCTGTGGCGGTCCAGGGAGACGTAGTCCAGGCGGATGGGGGTGATGTAGTGGCGCACCTCGGGGATGACGTACCTGTAGTCGCCGCCGCTCCCGTCCCGCTTGCGGTAGATCTTGCGGGTGTCGAACACCCGGATGGTGTTGTACGTGGAGTCGGGGCCCGAGTAGCCGTTCCAGTTGGTGCTGGAGGTCATGAACAGGTAGGGGCCGTACCAGGCCAGGCCGCCGCCGTGCCCGTACACGCGCCGCAGCTTCCCCTGGCTGTCGACCCACACGGGCAGGACGTTGCGGTAGCGGCGGTCGTCGAGGTCGACCACCGACAGGTTCACGGAGTTGGTGCGGTAGTCGGGGTTGTCCGGGTCGGGGGAGTTCAGCCAGACCCAGCTGGTGATGAGCGCCCGGTGGTCGCCGCCGATCGGGGTGCCGTCGAGCTGGGCCTCGCCCGAGGTGGCCAGCCCCTGCGGCACCCAGGGGGAGTGCGGGAGGTCCTCCTTGTCGCCCTGGGCGGCGGCGGGCCAGCAGAACCAGGAGCGGACCGGCACCCGCGGCAGATAGGCCGCCCGGGCGGCGCAGGCGGGGTCCTCGTTGCCGGGCAGCGCGACGCGGTCGGTCCCGCTGAGTGCCCCGCCGATGCCCACCTGCTCGTACTCCGCCGTGAGCGGCACGGTGTACGGGTCGGACCCGGCGCGCAGGTCGAGGCCCGTCAGGCTCAGGGGCTGGAGTGGTGCCGGGGCCGTGGTCAGGGCCGACGCGACGCCGGGTGACAGCGCGGGCGCGGCCAGGACGCACGCGGCACCTATCCGTACGAGCCAGGTCAAAGGGGTGGTCATGGAGGTGCTCCTCGTTCGACGCCGAGCTCTGCCTGAACCGTAGTGTGATCACTTCCGGGGCAGCAGACAAGATCGCGTTTACGTGAACAGCTGGCCGCCGTTGACGTCGATGGTGGCGCCGGTGAGGGCCTTGGCGTGGTCGGAGGCGAGGTAGAGGACAGCGCGGGCCACGTCCTCCTCGGTGGCGATGCGGCGCAGCGCCATCGCCGAGACGTCGCGGGCGAGGATCTCCTCGAACGGCACGCCTTCCGCCGCGGCCCGCGTGCGCATCCAGTCGTCGAGCACGTCACTGGCGATCCAGCCGGGGGCGACGCAGTTGACCCGCACGCCGTACGGGCCGAGCTCGTCGGCGAGGCAGTGGGACAGCAGGTGGGCTGCGGCCTTGCCCGCGGCGTAGTCGCTGCGGCCCGCGTAGCCCGTGCGGGAGGACATGGAGGTGATGTTGACGATCGAGCCGGAGCCCTGGGCCACCATGTGCGGCGCGATGAACCTGCAGGCCAGCAGGGTGCCGTAGCCGCCCGTCTCGACGGCCGCGCGCCAGGCCTCGAGGTCGTCGTCGGACATGTCGAGCACGTTCCTGCGGTGCGATCCGGGGAAGGCGGCGTTGACCAGCACGTCCACCCGGCCGAAGCGGTCGATCACGGTGCCGGCGAGCCGCCGTACGTCCTTTGTCCTGGTCACGTCGGCGGGCACGGCCAGCGCGCCCGGCACCTCGGCGGCGATCCGCTCGACGGTGGCCGCGGTGCGGGCGGCCACGACGACCCTGGCGCCCTCCTCGCTCAGCAGGCGCGCCAGGGTCCGCCCCAGCCCGGGGCCCGCCCCGGTGACGACCGCGACCTTGTCATCGAGCAGCACGTCCTGACTCTACCAAGCGTTTGCTCGATAGCGAGGTGCTGGGCCGGGGCGTTGCGGAGGGTGATGTTGATGCGGTTCCAGGCGTTGATCGCCGAGATCGCCATGACCAGGGCGGCCAGCGCCTCCTCGTCGTAGTGGGCCGCGGCCTCCTGCCACACCGCGTCGGGGACGCCGTCGGGGTTGTCGGCGACCCGCGTGGCCGCCTCCGCGAGCGTGAGGGCGGCGCGCGCGGCCAGGCTGCGCAGGTGCTCGTGCTCGATCTCGTCCAGCAGGAGCGCGCGGGCCAGGGCATCGACGACGGCCGGGCTGGGCCGGGTCTCCCTGCCGCGCTCCAGCCTGACGTAATGGTCGACGCTGACCCCGGCCAGGGTGGCCAGCTCCTCGCGCCGCAGGCCGGGGGTGCGCCGCAGGCCCGGGCCGACCGTCAGGCCGACCTCGCCCGGGGTCACCCGGGTGCGGCGTGCGCGCAGGAAACGTCCCAGCTCGCTGCCGCCACTGCCGTCCCGTTGCTCACGTGCCATACCTTCCAGTCTGCCGGGCCCTGACCTGCGCGGCGGCTGCGTTGGGGGGCCCTGTCACACCCCCGAACAGCCCGCCCTGCCGGCGCGCGCCCGCCGCGCGCAGGATGGACGGTCGAGGAGGTGTCCTCCCCCGGTGGGGACGGCCGCCTCCCCGTCGAACTGCGGTTTCGCGAGGAAAGAGATAGCAGATGGAGTACACCCGTCTGGGGTCGTCGGGCCTGAAAGTGAGCCGGATCGCGCTCGGCTGCATGAGCTTCGGGGTGTCCGGGGAGTGGACGCCGTGGGCGCTCGACGACGAGGGGGCCGAGCCGATCTTCCGGCAGGCGGTCGAGCTCGGCGTCACCTTCTGGGACACCGCCAACGTCTACGGGATGGGCGCGTCGGAGGAGATCGTCGGGCGCGCGCTGAAGAGGTACACGCGCCGCGACGACATCGTCCTGGCGACCAAGGTGTTCTTCCCGATCCACCAGGGCCCCGGCGGCGCCGGGCTGTCCCGTAAGGCGATCATGGAGCAGATCGACGCCTCCCTGAGCCGCCTCGGCACGGACTACGTCGACCTCTACCAGATCCACCGTTTCGACCCCGAGACGCCGGTGGAGGAGACGATGGAGGCCCTGCACGACGTCGTCAAGGCGGGCAAGGCCCGTTACATCGGCGCCTCGTCGATGTGGGCCTGGCAGTTCGCCACGATGCAGCACGTCGCGCAGGCGAACGGGTGGAGCCGGTTCGTCTCCATGCAGGACCAGTACAGCCTGGTCCAGCGGGAGGAGGAGCTGGAGATGTTCGGCCTACTCGCTGACCAGGGCGTGGGCAGCATGCCGTGGAGCCCGCTCGCCGCGGGCCTGCTCGCCCGTCCCTGGGGGGAGAAGGGCACCAGCCGCGCCGCGACCAACCCGACGACCGACCGCCAGGGCCGGCCGCTGTTCCTGGAGGGCGACAAGGCCATCGTGGACGCCGTCCAGCGGATCGCGCAGGCGCGTGGCGTCTCGATGGCGCAGGTGGCCATGGCCTGGGTGCTGAACAACCCGGTCGTCAGCGCGCCCATCGTGGGCGCCACGAAGGCGCGCCATCTGGCCGACGCGGTCGCGGCGCTGGACGTCAAGCTCACCGACGACGAGGTCACGTCACTGGAGGAGCACTACACGCCCCGCCTGCCCACGTACTTCTGAGTGCGGGCCCTCAGCCTCACCGCCGGGCGGCGGTGAGGCTGAGCTCGGCGACCGCGGCGGCGACCCGGTCCACCTCCTCCTCGGTGTTGTAGTAGTGCGGTGACAGGCGAAGGGCCCACTCCACGTCCTTGTCGCCGAAGTCGTACTGGGCGAACTCGCGGAAGCTGAGGGCGGAGTTGATCCCCCGCGCGTCCATGGCCTCCTTGAAGGGCTGCGGCTGCCAGCCTTCGATCTCGAAGGTGACCAGGGCCGCCGGCCGCGTGCCGCCATCGAGGAGCCGGACGCCGGGGACGTCCGCCAGCCGGTCACGCAGCCGGGCCGCGAGCGCGGGCGTGCGCTCGGCGATGCGGTGCACGCCGACCTGGAGGGCGTACCTGGTGGCCACCGCGCTGCCGATCACGGCCGAGTAGGGGAACTCCCAGTCCTCGAAGCGCGCGGCGGTCTCGACCGGGCGGTAGCGCCCCGGCTCGACCCAGCGGGCGCCGTACATGTCGATGAACAGCGGCTCGTAGCCGGCGCGCAGGACCCGGTCGGAGACGTAGAGGAAGCCCGAGCCGCGCGGGCCGCGCAGGAATTTGCGGCACGTGGCGGTGAGCAGGTCGCAGCCGATCTCCTCGACGTCGATCTCGTACTGGCCGACCGTCTGGCAGGCGTCCACGAGATACAGCAGGTCCAGCTCACGGCAGTGGCGGCCGATCTCGGAGACCGGCTGGACCAGGCCGGAGTTGGTGGGCACATGGGTCACGGCGACCAGCCGGGGCCGCCGCGAGCGCATGAGCGCGGCCATCGCCTCGACGTCGACGCCGCTGCCGTCGGCGTGGTCCGGGGCGTGCACGATCTCGACGCCGAACCTCTTGCGCAGGGACAGGAAGGCGATCTGGTTGGAGATGAAGTCGTTGCGCGTGGTGAGGATGACGTCGCCGCCCTCGAACGGGATGGCGGACAGCGCCCTGGTGTAGGCGTCGGTCGCGCTCCCGGCGAAGGCGATGTTCTCGGGGGAGCAGTTGAGGAGCCCGGCCGTCGCGGCGTAGAAGTCGCGGACCTCCACCTGCCGGGCCGCGGCCGCCTCGTATCCGCCGATGGCCGCTTCGAGCCGCAGATGGGAGAGCATCGCCTCGAGCACCGGCCTGGCCAGCAGGCCGCAGCCGGCGTTGTTGAAGTGCACCACCGATTCGCAGCCCGGGGTGTCGGCGCGAAGGGATCGAAGCGTTTCCGGTGAAAAGTGGAAAGCGTTACTCTTGTCTCTCATGTCCGAGAGTAACATTACTGAGGCTCTCGTCACGAGCCTGCGGGCGGAGATCGCCGGGCTGGCCGTGGGCGACCGGCTGCCCAGCGCCCGCGACCTGGTGCGCCGCCACGGAGTGAGCCCCGTGACGGTGACGCGGGCCTTCGCCCTGCTGGCCGCCGAGGGGGCGGTAGTGACCCGGCCGGGCAGCGGCACCTTCGTGGGGGCGGGGGGCGCCCGGGCGCCCGGCGGCCGGGGGGACACCTCCTGGCAGACGGTCGTGCTCGCGGACCGCAGCATGCCCGCGCTGACGGCGGGCGAGCTGCTCGGCCCGCCGCCCGGCGCCATCACGATGGCCGGCGGCTACCTGCACAGCTCCCTGCAGCCCGTCAAGGCACTGGCCGCCGCCCTGGCCCGCGCGGCGCGCCGCCCGGACGCGTGGGATCGCGCGCCGGTGGCCGGCCTGGCGCCGTTGCGTACGATCTTCGCCCGGCAGGCCGGCGGCGACGTCGGCTCCGACGACGTGCTGATCACCAGCGGCGGGCAGAGCGCCCTTTCCATGGTGTTCCGTGCCATCGCCGCGCCCGGCAGCCCGATCCTGGTCGAATCGCCCACCTATCCGGGCGCGCTGGTGGCCGCCCGCGCGGCGGGGCTGCGACCCGTACCCGTGCCTCTGGACGGCGACGGCATCCGGCCCGACCTGCTGGCCGACGCCTTCGCCACGACCGGGGCCCGGCTGCTGTACTGCCAGCCGACCTTCCACAACCCGACCGGCGCCGTGCTCTCGCCCGAGCGCCGCCGGCAGGTGGTCGACGTGGCCCGCGCGGCCGGCGCCTTCCTGGTCGAGGACGACTTCGCGCGCCACCTCGGGCACGGCGCGCCGGTGCCCCGCGCGCTCGTCGCGGACGACCGCGACGGCACCGTGGTCCACGTGACCTCTTTGACCAAGCCCGCCTCGCCCAGCCTGCGCATCGGCGCGGTCATCGCCAGGGGGCCGGTGATGGAACGGCTGCGCGCGATGCGGCGGGTCGACGACTTCTTCATCGCGCGCCCCCTCCAGGAGGCGGCCGTCGAGCTGCTCAGCACCCCGGCCTGGGACCGGCACCTGCGTGCCCTGGCCCACGCGCTGCGCGAACGCTGCGCCGCGCTGGTCACCGCGCTCGCCCGCGAGGTCCCCGGCTGGGTGCCCGGGCAGATCCCCACCGGAGGGCTGCACCTGTGGGTGCGGATGAGCGCGGGCCACGACCACGCCGCCGTCGAGGCGGCGCGGGCGCGGGGCGTGGTCATCAGCGCGGGCGGCGACTACTTCGCCGCGGAGGCTCCGGGCGGCTACCTGCGGCTCGGCTTCGCGGCGGCCGCCGACGTCGCCGAGCTGGTCGAGGGTGCGCGGCGGCTCGGCGGGCCGCCGCGTTCCCTCACTGGGTGAGCGTCCATCCGTTGATGTAGCCCTTGTCGCCGGATGTGACGTCTTCGACGCGGAGTTTCCAGCTGCCGCTGGCTGGTGAGGTGCTGGCGTTGACGTGATAGGTCTCGTTCAGGACGTCGGCGTCGTCCTTGGGTGCCGGTGCCCGTAGCGGGTAGACCTTGCCGTCCGGGGCGACCAGGTCGAGCTTGAGGTCACCGCGCCAGGTGTGGTTGATCTCGACGTAGACGGTCACGTTGGAGGGGGCGTTGCCGGAGAGCCAGCCGACCACGATTTGGGAGTCCGCGCTGCCGGGGTCGGGGATGGGGACGTCGTCCCAGGCGCCGAAGCAGGGCAGCCTGATGGTCCAGCTGTCGATGTAGCCGGTGTCGAGCCATTCGACGTCCTGGGCGCGCAGCTTCCAGGTGCCCTTCACCGGGGAGGCGCTGGCGTTGACGTGATAGGTCTCGTGGATGATGTCGGCGCTGTCGTTGGGGGCGGGCGCCCGCAGCGGATAGACCTTCCCGTCCGGGGCGATCAGGTCGGCCTTGATCTCGCCGCGCCAGGTGTGGTGGATGTCGATGTAGACCTCGATGTTGGCGGGTGCGCTGCCGATGAGGTCGTTGACCACGATCTTCGATTCCACGTAGCCGTGGTCGGGGATGGCGTAGTCGGTCCCGTTGGTGTAGTTGGGCAGCGGCCAGGGGTCCGCGTCGGGGTCCGGGGTGGGGTTGGTGCCGCCGAGCACGGCGGTGTCGAGCTGGATGCGGGGGGTGGTGGCGCCGGTGTAGGTGATGACCTTGCCGGTGGTCTTCAGGGTGGTCACCAGCTGGGAGACGGCGGTGGTGGGCTGGGCCTGGCGCATCACGGCCAGGGCGCCGGTGACGTGGGGGGCGGCCATGGAGGTGCCGCTCATGGAGGCGTACTTGTTGCCGGGGATGGAGGAGACGATGTCGGTGCCCGGGGCGAACAGGTCCAGCAGGGTGCCGCGGTTGCTGAACGTGGACGGGGTGTCCGTGTCGGTGGTGCTGCCGACGGCGATGGCCGAGGAGACGCAGGCCGGCGCGCTGATGCCGTCGCCGTAGCCGTTGTTGCCGGAGGCGATGACGGTGGCCACGCCGGCCGCCAGGAGGGCGTCGATGGCGGGTTTGCGGGGGTCGGAGTCGCAGGCGGCGGTGTAGCGGCCGCTGCCGAGGCTCAGGTTCGCGGCCACGATGGGGGTGCCGCCCTCCTGCAGCTCCAGGACCTTCTCCAGGCCGGCGATCTGGGCGCTGGTGAAACTGAGCACGCAGGGGGCCGCGCCGGCGCCGCAGAAGTCCTCGGAGGTGAACTTGCTGAAGACCTGGATGGCGACGAGTTCGGCGGCGGGGGCGACGCCGGCGGGCGGGGCTCCGGTGACGTTCTGGCCGTTGCCGATGGCGATGCCGGCCACGTGGGTGCCGTGGTCGCAGTCGAGGGCGACGTCGGCGCAGGGGCCGGTGTCGGTGTCGGCCGCGCCGGGTCCTTCCTGCTCGGCGTTGCCGTCGGGGCACAGGCTGGTGGCCGAGTAGTCGGCGTCGACGGGGGAGAAGCAGGCCTCTTCGAGGACGCGGCTGCCCAGGAAGGGGTGGTTGACGGCGACGCCCGTGTCCAGGACGGCGACGACGCTGCCGGCGCCGGTCATGCCCGCGGCGCGGGTGCGGTCCCCGCCGATCAGGGGGATGCTCTGGGCCAGCACCGGGGGTACGGGCTTGTCCTCGGTGACGCTGACCACGTTGGCGAGCTTGGACAGCCGGTCCACGGCCGCCGCGTCCACGCGCAGGGTGACCATGGGGAAGCGGGAGGAGGTCTGCAGGACCTGGCCGTTGGCGGAGGCGTCGGGCAGGTCGGTCCGGGACTTGGTGACCACGTTCACCCGGAGTTTGCCGCCGGCGGCCAGCTTGGTGCGCAGCTTGGGCTCCACCGTCGGTGCGGCCGCGGTGACCTGCTGGGCGGTCTGCTGGGTGGTTTGCTTCTCCAGATTCGCCGAGGCCGCGTGGGCCGGCACGCTCACGAGCGTCGTGGCCGCGAATGCCACGATGACGCAGGATAAGACCGGAAATTTCATGACATATCGCGCCTTACGTGAAGAGTTCCATGGTGACGACGCCGACATGAGGGGGTGGCCGGACGGCGATCGATCCCGCCGTCCGGCCTCTGGGGTCGCAGCGAGTGGTTACGTCGCGTTCGCGCCGTTCTTGGGGTTGCCCTTGACGCGGACGGCGGCCCAGTAGACGAGGGCGATCCGCCGGCAGGCCCCGCGGACCAGGATGAAGTAGCCGCCGCACACCTTGTCGCGCAGCGTGATGTAGAACCTGTTGTCCACGTCGGCCTTGCGGCTGCGGTCGAGGTAGTACTTGTACTTCTTGTACGTGTTGCCGATCAGCCCGTACCCGTAGTCGTGCGAGTCACAGGCCGGCCGGTAGTCGAAGCCGCTGGGGCGGTCCGGAGCCTGCGTGCAGTGGTCGTGGTTGATGCCCATGACCTTGAAGCCGCTGGCGGTCCGCTTCCAGCTCGGGCTGTGCCAGCCGTAGTGCGCCGCGTAGGCCATGCAGCCGATCTTGGTCCACCACATCCAGTCCTTGGCCGTGGGGCAGTACTTCGGATAGGCCTGCGTGCCGTCGATGCCGCCCGGGATGAAGTCGCCCGGCGGCGGCTCCGGGGTCACGGGGCTGGGGATCCCTCCCGAGCCCTCGATCGGCGTGTCGGCGGTCGGCCGGTCGGCGTCGACGGAGGTCGCCTGGGGGACCGCGCTGCCCGCCGGGAAGCTCAGCTGCCACGCGCCGTTGCTGCGCGAGTCGATCGACGTCAGGCGGCCGATCTCGTCGTAGGCGTAGGTCGCCTGGGTGGTGCCGTCGCTGGGGTCGGACACCGTGCGCAGCAGCCCGGACAGGTCGTACGCGTAGCGGGCCGCGGTCTGCGGCGCCTCGGTGCCGAGGGTGACCGTGACCTCCTTGAGCCGGCCCGTGAAGTCGCCGAGCGAGGAGGTGCCGGCCGTGGTCGACGTGGCGTAGGTGAACGCGAGGGTGGTCTCGGGGGCTTCGGCCCCGGCCGGTTCCTTGATGGTGCTGATGCGGCCCTGGGTGTCGTAGCCGACCGTCGACTTGCCGTACGCGGTGGTGCCGACGCTGGTCACCCGCCAGGTGTCGGTGCTCTGCAGGCCCGCCGGCTGCGCCCAGGTGTAGTTGAACTTGAGGTCGGCCGCGCTGACGGGGTTGCCGTTGGCGTCGGTGAAGGTGTCGTCACCGGCGTCCTGGGTGGTCGGATCCACCGTGATCGCCTCGGCCATCGTGGTACGCATCGCGCCGGCGGTCGCGTCCCACTTGGTCGTCTCGGTGAGCTTGGCGCCGGTGGCGTCCTCGTAGGTGTTGATGCCGCCGCCGCCCGGCAGCGAGACGCTGCTCTTCAGGTCGTAGCGGGTCGAACCCCCTTCTTCCAGGTCCGTGACGACGACGGCGCCGTTCTGGACCTCCAGCTTCCGGTTGATCGCCCCGCCGAGGAACTCCCCTTGCCAGCCGGGCCCGAAGACGGCCAGCTCGGGGCGGGTGGCGGGGGCCGACTGCGGCCGGGCCAGGTCACCGTTGGCCGCGGCCACGCCGTGCCGGCGGCCGATCGCGGCGAAGGACACGTCCGATTCGGCGATCTTGAAGGTCCCGGAGTCGGCGAAGTACTGACCGGGGCCGACCTCCTGAACCTCGGCCGGGGGCGGCTCGGCGACGGTGGAGGTGGAGGCGGAGGCCTCGGGAGAGAGGAAGGGGATCAGCACCGCCGAAAGGGCGACGGCGGTCGTTAATCGGCGCAATTGGGCCTCCCGAGTGCGCGGGTGAGTGATTTGATCACCTGGACAGTAGATGATCGGAATTCACTCCACAAGGGTCTGGACAGCCATTCGGATCGGTGCTCAAATCGCATTCGGAGTCGCACCCTTCGCGCCCTTCGGTAAGCGGTGACGCGTTAGACGAATCCGCATTTCCAGACACCGCCAGCGCTCACGTAATCCCAGGCCAGAGCGGCTTTCCTGGTGAATTTATGGCGGCCTTATCGGGTCTCTGATGAAGATGGACCGATGTCCTGCTGAATTCGTATGGCGGTAATGTAGTGATTTTATGGCGGTCCCGCCGACCATTATCCGCGGGGGATTGACACGCCATTGCCCCCGGGGGTCAAGGCCCGCTTCGGCGCCGGGGTCGGCGGGCGTTCGACAAGGGTGCGAATCGGCGATCGCGAACCAGGGCCGGCCCGGGCCGCGCGTGACGCGCAGCGGGATCAGGGGCGTCGCGATGACGACGGTCACCACGACGCCTGGCGCGATCTCGGTGTGGTTGGCGGGCGGCGACCCTGCCGGTGAAACTCGACGCCGCGGTGGACGGCGTTGCCGAGGCGGGCCGCGATGATCGGGCCGTACCGGTGGACGACGCACAGCGCCGTGCCCGCGACGAAGTAGTGCGAGAACCGCGACTGCACCGCCAGATCGGCGACAGCGCGCACGGAGGGGCTGCGCAGCGCGTCGATCTCGCGCCCCGACCGAGGTGCGGCCTGCGCTACCCCGGCCGGTATGGCCTGTGCTCCGTGCCCGGCGTCGCCGCAGGTCCAGGCGCTATGAGGCGGCCTCGTGGTAGAAGGCGCGGGCGGCGAAGCCGATCCACTCGGGACGTTCCCAGGTGGTCCAGCGGGCGCGGGCGGCCTGGTCGATCGCCGCCGCGGTCTCCTCCTCGGAGGCGCCGGAGGAACGCAGGCGGGCGGCCTCGGCGCGGACGTAGGCGAGGTAGTCGCGGACGTCGTGGAGCAGGGAGGCGTCGGTCACCTCGCCGTGGCCGGGGACGACGACCTCGGGGGAGAGGGCGATGAGCCGGTCGAGGACGTCGATCCAGCGGGCGCCGTCGACGTCGACGTCATGGGGCGGGAGGTACGGGGTGATCGGGAAGATGCGGGTCTCGAACAGGTCGCCGCCGAAGAGGATGCGGTCGTCGACGAGGATGATCTGGTCGGAGGCGGTGTGCGCCGGGCCGGCGGTGCGCAGGACCGCGGTCCGGCCGCCGAGGTCGAGCTCCGCCTCGCCGTCGTAGACGAGGTCGGGTTCGACGAGGGTGACGTCCTGGAGCTCGGCCGCGACGGCGGGGCTCAGCCCCTTGAACATGTCGAGGTAGGCCGCGCCCTTGCGGCGCAGGTCGGCGCGCTGGGCGGCGTTGTAGACGATGGTCGCGGCCCCCTGGAAGGCCTGCGCGCCGAAGCCGTGCTCGGGGTGGAAGTGGGTGATGGTCAGGTACAGGCGCCGGTCGCCGGCCAGGAGGCGGGCCTGTTCCAGGACGTGGGCGCCGTTGCGGGGTCCCATGCCGGTGTCGATCACCAGCGCGGCCCGCTCGCCCACGACGATGCCCACGTTGGGGACGAGCTCGACGCGGCCGTCCGGGATGACGTACACGCCGTCGGCCACCTCGACCGGCTCGCCCCGCACGATCGGCGGCGGGCTCTGCCGGACATCCGGCACGACGCTCTGTCCGGCGGACGGCGAAGACGCGGTGGGGCACATGACCCACTCCAATCTGAACAGTGTTGAGATGGCTTTTCGCGCAGCGTAACACGGATCTGATCGGTGTTAAGATCGACTCATGGCGAAGGGGCGTTACCACCACGGCGACCTGCGCGCGGCACTCCTGGACGCCGCCGAGGAGCTCGTGCGCGAGCGCGGGGCCGACGGCTGGTCGCTACGCGAGGCCTCCGCCCGGGTCGGCGTCAGCCCCAGCGCCGCCTACCACCACTTCGCCTCGCGCGACACGCTCGTCCGCGCGCTGTCCGAACGGATCCTCTCCCACCTCGGCGACCGCCTGGCGGACGCCTGCGAACAGGCCGGCGAGCTGAGCGGTGCAGGTGCCGGCCCGCGGGCGCCCGTCGGCGAGACCGCCGATCCTCTGCGGCGCCTGATCGCCCTCGGTCGCGGCTACCTGCACTGGGCGGTCCAGGATCCGGCCGTGGCCCGCCTCGTCTTCGGGGCCGGCGCCACCGGCCCGGACTCGCGCGTCTCGCGCCACCCGCACGACGTCCTGACGGCCGAGCTCGACCGCCTCGCCGACCTCGGCGCCCTCCCGGCGGCGTCGCGCCCGGGGGCCGAGTTCGTCGTCTGGGCGCCGATCCACGGCCTCGCGGTCCTGCTCATCGACGGCCTGATCCGCGTCGACGACGCCCGGGCCTTCGACCTCCAGGCCGAACGCGTCATCCGCGCCACCCTCAACGGCCTGTGCCGGGAGCCCGCCCCCTCCGAGGGCTGGCCCGCCGTCCACACCACGCACACCGACCGCCGCCGGTCACACCTTGGCCAGGAAGGCGAACAGGTTGGCCCGGGTGCGGGCGACCTTCTCCGGCAGGCTGAGTGACTCGTCGATGGCCCCGTCGCCGGCGGCCTTCTTCTTGCCGCGTACGTACAGGGAGCAGTCGAGGTCGGTGCACAGATACTGCCCGACCGAGTTGCCCTGACGGCCGGCCTCGCCGGTCCGGCGCGCGGTCATCAGCGCGACGCCGCCACTGGTGTGCATGGTCAGGCACAGCGAGCACATGCTGCGCGAGGTGAACCCGCGCGACGAGCCGGACGTCACCCGGAGCGCGATCCCGACGAAGGAGCTCTCGCGTTCGGCCACCAGGTAGGCGCGTTCGGGCGCGCCCGGATCTCGCCACCCGAGGAAGTCGAGGTCTTCCCAGGGGCTCTGCGTGAAGTCCCTGGGCATGCTGAGGCGCTGGGTCTCGCCCTTGGAGCAGTTGATGAACGATGCGCGGATATCCCGCTCGGTGACTGGTCTCATGAGCGGCGAGGCTAGCTCTCCTTAAGGCTATTATGCAAATACTTAAAGGGTGTAAGAAAGGTGGGCGCATGGCGCGGGCGGGAGTGACCCCGGAGCGGCTGACCAGCGCGGCGGCGGACCTGGCCGACGAGATCGGCTTCCAGAACGTGACCGTCTCGGCGCTCGCGCGCGGGTTCGGTGTCAAGCCCGCGGCCCTGTACGCGCACGTCAAGGACGCGCAGGACCTGCGGTTCAGGGTGCGGGAGCTGGCCATGGGGGAGCTCGCCGACAGGGTCGCCGCCGCGCTGGCCGGCCGGGCGGGCAAGGAGGCGCTGGTGGCCTTCGCCAACGCCTACCGGGACTACGCGAAGGAGCACCCGGGCAGGTACGCCGCGACGCAGCTCGAACTCGACCCGGTGACGGCGGCCACCAGCGCGGCGGGCCGGCACTCGGAGCTGGCGCGGGCGCTCCTGCGCGGCTACGACCTGTCGGACCCCGACCAGACGGACGCGATACGGCTGCTGGGCGGCACTTTCCATGGATACGTGTCCCTGGAGACGACGGGCCGGTTCGCCACCAACCCCCGCAGCGCGGACGTGTCGTGGTCCAGGGCCCTGGACGCGCTGGACGTCCTGCTCAGAAACTGGCCGGGAGCCTGAAGCTCTGTAGCGGCCCTGTGGCGGATATATAGCTTCTGCGCCGAGTGTCGTGCGAAGAGCAGTCGCTGTAAGGAGGCGAGAAAAGTGGCCGAAAGCGCCTTCCTCATCGCCTTGGTGGTGCTGGCCGGCACCGTCATCCTGCGGCGGAACGTGGGGCGGTATCTGTCCCGCCGACGGCGTCCGCCTCGCACCACGCCCGTGTTCGTGCCACCTTGCTGCGGTCCGGCCACCGCTCGCCGCCGCCTCCGGCGAGGCCGGTCGGCCAGGTGCGCGTACGAACGGGCGCGGCGCCATGCCTGACATCTAACAGTACTTATATAAGTGCTGTTACGATTTGCTCATGGCCGATCCCCATGAGCTCGACCCCAGCCGGCAGAGCCTCTGGCGCCCGCTGCGGCTGCTCCAGGCGTCGATGGACGCCGACATCGCCCGGACCTACGCCGAGGAGCGGATCGAGGGGCTCAAGCCGAGCTACGTGATGGAGCTGCTCCGGCTGCACGCCCGCGGACCGATGACCATCACCGAACTGGCCGAGTCGGTCAACCGGACGCATTCCGCGCTCAGCCAGAAGGTGGCCGCGATGCGCGAGGCCGGCTGGGTCGAGACCGTCGCGGGCGACGACGCGCGCAGCAAGAAGGTGACGCTCACCGACCGCGCCCGCGGCGTCATCGGCCGCCTGGCGGCGGAGTGGCGGGCCACCGAAGCCGCCCTCGCCGACCTCGAGGCCGAGCTCCCCTATCCGCTCTCCCAGGTGGTCACCGACATCGAGCAGGCTCTCGAACGCAGGAGCTTCCACGACCGGATCGCCGAGAAGCTGGCACAGGACCCCGAGTGGGGCTGAGGAGCACGCTGCTCGACGTGACCCCGCTCCGGTCGTCGCCGCGGTTCCGGCGGTTATGGATCGGCCAGGCCCTGTCCGGTTTCGGCAGCCAGATGACGATCGTCGCGGTGATGTTCCAGGTCTGGGAGATGACCGGCAGCACCGCGTGGACCGGCGCCGTCGGCCTGGCGCAGGCGATCCCGCTCGTGGTGCTCGGGCTGTTCGCCGGATCGCTCGTCGACCGGGTGGATCGCCGGAGGCTCTGCCTGATCACGACCATCGGGCATGCCGCGTGCTCGCTCCTTCTCACGCTCCAGGGCTTCTTCGGGCCCCTCCCGCCCGCCGGGATCCTGGGGCTGGTGGTCGCGCATTCCTGCTTCGGCGCTGTCGGAGGCCCGGCCTCGCGTACGTTCATCGCGCACCTCCTGCCCAAGCACCAGCTGGCCGCCGGGCTGGCGCTGAGACGTATCTCCTTCCAGGGCGCCATGCTGACGGGCCCCGCGCTGGGCGGGCTGATCGTGGGCGCGCTGGGCGTCGGCGGCTGCTACCTGATCGACACGCTCACCTTCGTCGCCGCCTTCTACGGCGTGATCGGTCTGCCGCGGATGAGTCCCGAGGGTGCGCCCGCCCGCCCCGGACTGCGCGGCGTGCTGGACGGCCTGGCCTTCCTGTCCCGCACTCCCGTCGTTCGCGGAGCCCTGCTCACCGACCTCGCCACCACGGTGCTGTCCATGCCGATCAGCCTGTTCCCCTTGATCAACGCGGAGCGGTTCGGCGGCGACCCGCGCACGCTCGGGCTGTTCCTCACGGCCATAGCCGTCGGTGGCGTCGTGGCCTCCGTCTTCTCCGGGACCTTCACCCGGCTGCCCCGGCCCGGCGTGGTCATGCTCGCCGGATCGGCCACGTGGGGCGGGGCGCTCGCGCTGTTCGGCGTGTCGACCGACCCGTGGGCCGGGCTGGCCTTCCTCGTCCTGGCCGGCGCCGCCGACACCGTCTCCGTGGTGTCCCGGAGCACGATCGTCCAGCTGCACACCCCGAACGAGCTGCTCGGCCGGGTCAGCGCCGCCGAACAGATCGTCGGGCAGGCCGGCCCCGACCTCGGCAACATGCGCGGAGGCCTTGTCGCGGACGCCACCTCGGGGGCGGCGGCCCTGATCAGCGGCGGCCTGCTCTGCCTCGCCGCCGTCGCCGCGGTGGGCGCGTCCACCCCGGACCTGCGCCGCTCCTCCACCGCCCCCACCCCCGCCTCGACCGGCACCTAGCCAGGATGCTGCGGGAGCGGCCGGGTCATCCGGCGTTCGTGAGCTGTAAGGGCGCAGGCATCCGAGGATCATGGTGCCGACGGCGGGCCGGGCGCTGTGGCCTGATCTCGCGCGGGTTTACCTGACTGGCTCACTGCGTCTGACATTTCCCGCTATGGTGCCGAAGATCCCCTACAGTCGTCACAGGAGCCCCATGTCGCGCGTCGAGCCTCTGCGGGAGGGCGATCCCACGGCCGTGGGGCCCTACCGGCTGTTCGGGCGGCTGGGTGCGGGCGGCCAAGGGGTGGTCTACCTGAGCCAGGGGCCCGACGGTCGCCCGGTCGCGATCAAAGTGCTGCGCGAAGGGCTCGCCGACGAGCGGTTCGCCAAGGAGATCGACGCGGCGCGCCGGGTGGAGCCGTTCTGCATCGCCCAGGTGCTCGACGCCTCGCTGGGCCCGCGGCCGTACATCGTGACCGAGTACGTCGAAGGGCCCTCGCTCCAGCAGGCAGGTCGTCACGTCGGTGCCGACCTGCAGCGGCTCGCGGTGGCGACCGCGACCGCCCTGGCTGCCATCCACCAGGCGGGCATCGTCCACCGCGACTTCAAGCCCGCCAACGTGCTGCTCGGGCAGGGCGGGCCGCGGGTGATCGACTTCGGGATCGCCCGGTCCGTCGAAGCGGGGGCGACGGCCACCAGCAGCATCGTGGGGACGCCCGCGTACATGGCGCCCGAGCAGCTCGCCGGTGAGCGGATCGGGCCGGCCGTGGACGTGTTCGCGTGGGCGTCGGTGATGGTGTTCGCCGCCACCGGGACGCCTCCGTTCGGCGAGGACTCGCTGCCCGCGGTGATCAACCGCATCCTGCACAACGAGCCGCAGGTCGGCGACCTGCCGCAACCGCTGCGCACGATCCTCCTGGCGTGCCTGGCCAAGGATCCGGCCCACCGGCCGAGCATGCAGGACGTGTTGCTGTGGCTCCTGGGCGGGCAGGCCCCCGGGCCTCCGGCCGGGGCCGGCGGCGGCAGCGGCGTGTCCACGGTCCCGGGACGGCGGCGGCGCGGGAAGGGGACGGCGGTCATCGCGGTCGTCTCCGGGGTGGGGGCGCTGGCGGTCGCGGGCGCCGTCGCCTGGGCGGCCACGAACGTCCGGTTCCAGCCACAGCGGCCGAGTACGCAGGCACTGGCGTTGACCTCCGCCGGGACGCCGGCCCGGACCTCGACCCCGGCTCCCGCTTCGACTTCGACTCCGACTTCGACTTCGACCAAAGCGCGCCAGCGTCCGAAAAGGAGCAGGAGCCCGTCGGAGCCGGTGACCCCGACCGTGAAGAAGACCGTGAAGCCGACGCAGCCCGCTCCCAAGCCGACGACCGCGTCGGCGAAGCCCTCGTCGGGCGGTGGCTCCTTCCGGGTGGTGTGGATCCGGGCCATGGGCGCCAGGAAGGCCAACACCCAGGACTGCCAGATCGGCCAGACCAACACCTTCGGCCTGGTCGAGGGGACCAAGCTGGCCACCAGGTTCCACTACGAATGGATCCTGGACGGACGCGTGGTCGAGCGCTCCGAGTCCGTCATCGCCGAATCCCACACCATGCAGGTCGTCGGCCCGCTCGTGACGTCGAACGGCCCTCACAAGATCACCCTCCGCGTCACCTCGCCCGCGACGGCGTCCAGGGCGCTCTCGTTCACCATCTGCCCGGTCGGGACGGAGTGATGAACCCGCTCCTGCCGGAGGATCCCCCGGCCGTGGGCCCCTACCGGCTGCTCGGGCGGCTGGGCGTGGGCGGCCAGGGCGTGGTCTACCTCGGGCAGGGGCCCGACGGGCGGCGGGTCGCGGTGAAGGTGCTGGTGGACGGACTGGCCGACGACCACCGCTTCGCCAAGGAGATCGACGCGGCGCGCCGGGTGGAGCCGTTCTGCATCGCCCAGGTGCTCGACGCCTCGCTGGGCGGGCGGCCGTACATCGTGACCGAGTACGTCGAGGGGCCCTCGCTCCATCAGGCCGGTCGCCACTTCGGCGCCGACCTGCAGCGGCTCGCGGTGGCGACCGCGACCGCGCTGGCGGCGATCCACCGGGCCGGGGTGGTGCATCGCGACTTCAAGCCCGCGAACGTGCTGCTCGGCCGGGACGGGCCGCGGGTCATCGACTTCGGGATCGCCCGCGCGGCCGGCCATTCGCTGACCGTGACGAGCAGCATCGTCGGCACGCCCGCGTACATGGCGCCCGAGCAGCTCGCGGGCGCCCCGCTCGGTCCCGCGGTGGACGTGTTCGCGTGGGCGTCGGTGATGGTGTTCGCCGCCACCGGGACGCCTCCGTTCGGCAACGACTCGCTGCCCGCGGTGATCCGGCGCATCCTGCACGACCAGCCGTACCTGGGCGACCTGCCGGGTCCGCTGCGCCCGATCGTGCTGGCCTGCCTGGCCAAGGACCCCGCGGCCCGGCCCGCCATGCAGGACGTCCTGCTCCGGCTCATCGGCGCCCCGCCCACCGGCCCGACGGGCGAGGTCGCGAGCCACCGGGACGGCACCGTGGCCCGCCGCCCGCGCGGAAAGGCGCTGCTGGCGGGCGCCGGGGCACTGGCGGTGGCCGGGGCCCTGGTGGCCGGGGCGATCATGTGGATGCCCGCACCGGCGACGACGGCCGCCCCCAGCGTGGCGACGACACCCGCGCCCCCACCCTCGGCCGCGGGCCAGGGAGCCACCGGCACACCCGGCGCGTCGGCCGAGAAACCTGCCAGGACCCCCGCCAAGACGCCCAGCGCGCCGGTCAGGAAGGCGCGTCCCACCAGGACGGCCGGCTCCACCCCCACCGTCTCCCGCGCCCGGCCGACCCCCACGCCCACGAAGGCCACGCCCACGAAGGCCACGAAGACCACGGCCGCGCCGGCGGGGACCGTACGCCTGGTGTCGCTGACGCTGGACGGCCTGCGGACCGAGAAGGGCTGCTGGTCGCCCAGCCTCTTCCCGGTCGCCTCGCTCAGGGGCCCGTCAGGCAGGCAGATGGAGTACGGCTACCGCTGGGTGGTGGACGGCCAGGACGAGGGCTGGAAGACGGACTGGGTGACCGGCACGACCAAGAACCGGCGCAACCCCTTCGGAGCCTTCGAACCGGGCCGGCACACGATCGTCTTCCACCTGCTGACACCGTCGAAGGCCACCAGGAGTGTGGCGTTCACGGTGTGCGAGCGCTACTCCTAGAGTTCGGCCGCCACCGGTGGCGCGTCCTCGAAGTCCTTGTCCAGGGCGTCGGTCCACGAAGGCTTCGTCTCCTCGTACCCCTTGGCGTGCAGCCGGTAGAGCGTGGCGTACAGGCCGTCCAGGGCCATGAGCTCCGCATGGCTGCCCAGCTCGCGGATCGTGCCGCCGTCCAGGACCACGATGAGGTCGGCGGTGCGCACGGTGGCGAACCTGTGGGAGACGAAGACCGTGATCGTGCCGTTCTCCGTCTGGTTCGCGGCGATCTGGAAGCGCCGGAAGATCTCGTACTCGCTCGCCGGGTCGAGGCTGGCGGCCGGCTCGTCGAGGACGCGGAGGATCGGCGCGTCCCGCATCATCGAACGGGTCAGCGCGACCTTCTGCCACTGCCCGCCCGACAGGTCGGTGCCGCCCGGGAACGTGGGGCCGAGCTGGGTCCGCAGGCCATGGGGGAGCAGGCCGGGCAGTCCGGACCCGCCCGCGCGGTCGAGGGCGTCCCTGACGGCGGGCTCGTCGTCGATGCGGGGCAGGTCGCCGATGCCGGCCGACTCCTGCAGCAGGAACTCCAGGCGGCAGAAGTCCTGGAAGCAGGCCGTCACCCGGTCGCGCCAGGCCTGGACGTCGTAGCCGGCCAGGTCGCTCCCGCCGTACGTGATCCGGCCCGCGGTGGGGTCGTACAGCCGGCACAGCAGCTTGACCAGCGTCGTCTTCCCGGCGCCGTTCTCGCCGACGACTGCCACGGTGCGGCCGGCGGGAAGCCGCAGCGACACGTCCCGCAAGACCGGCCGGGCGGCGTCCGGGTAGCTGAAGGAGACGTTCTCCAGGACGAGGTCGGAGCCGGCGGAGGGCGCGGGGGCGCCCGCCTCCCGCGGCCGGATGCGGGCCCTGGCGTGGTCGTCCAGCCACAGGTAGTAGCCCATGGCGCGCAGCGTCTTCTGCATCCAGGCGAGCATCTGGATCAACCCGGAGACGCTGCCGGTCAGCTGACCGCCCAGCGCGATGGTGAGGACGACGTCACCGGGGCTCGCCTGACCCCCCACCGCCGCCGTGACGACGAGGTAGAGCGCGCCGGCGAAGCCCGCGCCGAAGATCAGCCAGCCGACGGAGGTCCACACGGCCGTACGGGCCTCCGCCTGCCGCCGGGGCCTGTCGACCTGCTCCCACAGGGCGCGGTGGCGGCCGGCGATCTCCTCCTGCAGGCCGAAGACCCGCAGTTCCTTGGCCGCGCTCGGGGAGCAGGCGGTCGTGAACAGCCCCTGCCGCAGCCGCGCCGGGGCCACGGTCGTCTCCTCCGCTCTGGCGGTGGCCTGCTCGCCGCGCCGTACGGCGAGCACCGTGGGCAGGGCCAGGAGCAGCAGGAGGAGGAACTCCGGGCGGACGCTCATCAGCAGCGCGACGGTGGAGCCGAAGGCGACGATCGCCCGCAGGTTCTCCACCAGGGCCCCGAAGGCCGAGCCGAGCGAGGTGCGGTGGCTGCGGAGCAGTTCGAGCTGGTCCTGGTAGGGAGGGTACTCGTGGTGGTCCAGGTGCGGCAGGCCGCTGGTCATCGCCATGATGCGCTGGTCGAGCAGAAGCCCGACCCGCTGCTGGAGCCGGATGCGCAGGTCCGCGGCGACCGTGCCCGCGAGCTGGCCGGCGACGAGCGCGCCCGCCAGGATGAGGGCGGCGGTCAGCATGCCGGGCAGGTCCGCCTCGACCGCGGAGTTCACCATGCGCTGCAGGCCGACCGCCGTCACGGCGGCGACCGCGCCGACCACGGGCGCGAGCCCGAGGACGAGGGCGGCCCTGGGGGCGTCGGCCTTGAAGGCGGCCCCGATCAGCAGGGCCATGGCCCGGACGGCGACGCGCGGGGAGGTTCGGTCAGACATGGCGGGCCTCCCTGAACGGCGCGCTCTGCAGGGTGAACAGGTGGGCGTACCGCCCGTCGAGCGCCATCAGCTCCTCGTGCGAGCCGTACTCGATGACCTCGCCGCCGTCGATCACGCAGATCCGGTCCGCCAGCCGTACCGTGGCGAACCGGTGGGACACCAGGATCGTGGTGAGCCCGCGGGTGATCTCGAGGAAGTGCTGGTAGATCTCGGCCTCGGCGCGCACGTCGAGGTTGGCGGTCGGCTCGTCGAGGACGAGCACGCGGGCGCCGTGCTCGACCGCGAACAGCGCGCGGGCCAGCGCGACGCGCTGCCACTGGCCGCCGGACAGGTCGGTGCCGCCCTCGAACCTGCGGCTGAGCGGGGTGTCCCACCCCGCCGGGAGCCTGGGCAGGAAGTCGTTGAGGCCGGAGAGCTTGGCGGCACGGTCGAACGCGCCGTTGGAGCGGTCGGCGTCGAGCCGTCCGAATCCGACGTTGTCCCGCAAGGACAGCTCGTAGCGGACGAAGTCCTGGAAGACGATCGCCAGCTGGCGGCGCCAGGCGAGCGGGTCGAGGGTACGCAGGTCCACGCCGTCGACCGTGATCCGGCCGGAGACGGGGTCGTAGAGCCGGGCCAGCAACTTGATCAGCGTGCTCTTGCCCGCGCCGTTCATCCCGACGATCGCCAGTGACGAACCTGCCGGGATGCTCAGGTCGAGGCCCTTCAGTACCGGACGGTCGGGGTAGCCGAACCGTACGTCCTCGAACCGGATCCCCTGCGCGGGCCACCGCTCGTCCGGCGCGACGGTGTCCGGCCGGCTGAGCTCGGCCTCCACCCCGAGCCGGCCGACCGCCAGGGCGTGCGGCACGGTGGCGCTCGCCTGGGCCAGGATCCACTGGATGTCCCCGATCCAGCCCAGCGCGGCCATGGCCGCGATGGCCTGCAGGGCGACGGTGATCGACTCCACGTCGAGCCGCCCGCCCGCCACGGCGAAGGCCAGGTACGCGAACACGGCGGCATGGGAGAGCGCCAGCACGACCGGGCCCACCGTCCTGCTGGGCAGCCGGCCCGACCCGGCCAGCGCGTCCATGCCGACGAGCCAGGCCCGGGTGAAGCGGTCGTGCAGCCAGTCCTGGAAGCCGAAGACCCTGACCTCCTTGGCCGCGGCGTCGCCGATCGCGAGATCCCGGGCGTAGGCGGCCTGCCGGAGCGCGGGCATCGACTCTTCCTCGGCGTCCACGGCCTTCCTGACCTCGCGCAGCCGCCATCGGGACAGCGTGATCCACGCGGCGGCCAGCGGCAGCGGCAGCCACCATTCGACGGTGGCGAGCAGGATCGCCGCGGCGAGCCCGCCCAACCGGCTGGTCGCGAGCCTCGTGAGAGACGTCACGGCGTCGCCGGGCGGATAGCCCGTCGCCAGTCCCTGCGCGAGCTGGATGCGGTCGGCGATCGCGGGATCGCTGAGATGGCCGATGCCGACCGGCCGGAGCGCTCCTTCGAGGGTCGTCTGGCCGAGAGTCGCGTTGAGCCGCCGCGCCAGCTCGCCGGAGATCATCCCCAGGACGGGCGTGAGGGCCAGC
This sequence comes from Nonomuraea sp. NPDC004186, assembly GCF_053603495.1. Lineage (NCBI taxonomy): Bacteria > Bacillati > Actinomycetota > Actinomycetes > Streptosporangiales > Streptosporangiaceae > Nonomuraea > Nonomuraea sp. NPDC004186. The sequence goes on from NZ_JBSGFQ010000014.1 coordinate 70,005, forward strand.
CGCGCCACGAAGACGGCGATGAAGACGGCCAGATCCAGCGCGAGGCCCGCGTCACCGGCCGCACGGCTTGCCACGTCTCCGACGACGGCGGCGCCGGCCAGCATGAATCCGCTGCTCAGCAGGGCCTGCAGGAGCACGACGGCGGTCAGGGCAGCGGTCAGCGGGAGCGACACGCGCGGCAGGAGGCGGAGCACCTCCAGCACGCCGCTCGCGCCGCGACCGCGGGTCACCTCAGTCCCAGTGCGGCCAGCCATCGCCGGTCACCTCCGCTCCTCGTCAGCAGCGCGGACAGCATCCCGGGTGCGCCCATCAGTAACGACCAGCCGGTCTCCGCGAGCGCGGCGGGCTCGTCGAGGCGGCCCATGAGGTGGTCCGTCAGGTGATCCGCGAGTTTCGCCGCCTCCGGCAGCCCGGCGCATCGGGCGAAGGAGTCGAACACGAGCATCAGTCCGGCGGCCCCGTGGCAGATGCCCAGGTCGTCCAGATAAAGGTCATCGTCGTACGCCGCCAGGAACGATCGCGCCGACTCGAGGGCGAAGGCGGCCAGGTCGTCGTCGCCGAGCACGCGTGCGGCTTCCCACAGTGTCCAGGCGTTGCCGGGACAGCCGTAGCACCACGCCTGCCGCCGCCCGTCTCCCTTGGGCGCGCGATGGCCGTCCAGCCGGGTGGTCCCGAACGGCCAGGTGATCACACCTCTGTCGTCTACGTAGGATTCGGCCACCAGCCGGCCCGCGAGCCGGCGCAGCAGGTCGTTCAGCTCCTCGCTCAGCCCGTCGGCGTCGGCGGCGGCGCGTAGAGCGGTCACGATGCCGGGCAGCCCGTGGGCCAGGCCCAGATTGATGCGGTCGACGTTCCAGCCGCGCAGCTTCTCGCCCTGGTACTGGCCCACCCGCAACCTGGACAGTGCCTCGTCCTCGCAGAGCAGCGCCAGCCGGGCGATCAGCGGTGCCCGGCCCGCGGCGTCGATGCCGGGATCGATGGCGAACGCCACGAGGACGCCTGCCGGGCCCACGATGAGGTCGTAGTCCTCCCAGCCGACCTTCGTGGTCCGCCAGCGCGGGGCGGCCACGTACTCGATGAGCCTGGCCCGCTGTTTCGCCAGCGGCTCGTTCAGCCGCGGCCACGCCGTGGCGGCGATCCGCAGGCCGAACATCCTGGACGACGCGCCGCCGCCGAAAAGGCCCGGGTGGTAGTGAGGGCTGCGGAAGTCGCGCAGCCACGTGACCACGGCGCGGGAGGCGGCTGACTCGTCCGGCGGACGAGTCTCACCGGCGGCCAGCGCGGCGAGGATGGCCGGTCCGGAGTCCGGCCTGTTCTGCGCCGGCTCGGCCGGCACGGCGTATTCCCGGAGGAGTGTCTCGGCGACCGCCTGCACGGCGGCTCGTTCGAGCACGTGGGTCGATGTCACGACGATGCCCTTTCAGCGGATGCCGGCTCACATGTGGATCGCCAAGGACGCCGCCTGTTCGCGGCGCCCCTGGCGATCGCGGTTCAGCAGGTCCCGGTGCACATTCCGCTGCACGGGTCGGTGAACGCGGGGTCCGAAATGCTGTGGACCTCGAGCTCGTCGACCAGTTCCTCGACGTCGTCCTGGGGCTCGGGGATGTCCTGGGGCTCGGGGGTGGTGTTCTCGGACATGGCTGGCCACCTTTCTGTCTTGCCTTGACGGGGTGTTTCGGGCATCCGGCCGGTCACGTCGTTCCGGCCGAAATCTGGGCCGCGGCGGCCGCCAGCGCTGTGGGCGGCACCGCGTGGGGCAATCGAACGGCGACCTCGGCGGCCACGCGCTCGGTACCGTGGTCCGACACGCTCAGCTCGTCGGCCGCGGGCAACATCTCCGTGACGGTGAGCTCGTCCCCGGCCGCGAGCTCCTTGAGGGCCTGCTCGAACACCCGGACCGCCCGCAGGCTTTCCAGGTCGCAGGCCAGCGGCCGGTATCCGGACGGGCCGGCGACGAACACCCACCGGGGCAGCCCGAGCCGGTCCCGCAGCCTGCTGAGCGCCCGGAGCCCGGCCAGGTCCCCGCCTCCGGAGAGGTCCAGCCGATCGGCGGGGATCCGCCACTGCGCGGCGGAGACCACCAGCGATCCGGCCACGGTGATCCGGGGGACGAAGGAGCGTCCGGGGAACGCGGTGAGCGAGCAGCGCAACCGGCGGTACCGGGGGGCATGCTGCTGGGAGTCGGCGCACAGGATCCGGGTCAGCACGCTCCACGGCGTCAGGGGGCTGCGCGTCGCATGGGTGCAGATCCGTACGGGCTTGCCGGCGTGGGAGATCACGACCCGATCCGCTTCACGATGCGCGGTGAGCTCTCCCAGCGGCAGGTACCGCGCCGCCCCGGTACGCCACGTCGTGCCGTAATGGCCGGGGTCGGGGTCGCCGGTCCAGAGGGAGGTGTACCTCGGCCTGCGGATCGCGTTGGCGGCCTGCGGTACCAGCGGCGGAATCAGCAGCTCCACTGACGGTACGCCACTGATTCGGTCGAGCTCGGCGAGAAACGCCCGGTAGGCGTCGGCGGCCGGCACCGTCCCGTGCAGCCGCCGCAGCGTCTCGACGAAGCGCGCGTCGAGGACCGCGGCCGGGCCGGCGTTGTCCAGCACCCATCCGCCGCCGGGGAGCGGGCGGACCACGCAGTCGACCGGCCAGGTGATCGGGGCGTCCGGCGCCCCGACGGCGTCGAGCATCGCCGGGGTGATGTCGATGACGGGTGCCGTGTCCGGCGACGCGGCCATCAGGTCCAGGAGCCGCGCGTAGCCGGAGCCGGGGCGGTGCGCCGGTGGCCAGGCGTTCTGCGGGAGAGCCCGGTGGTTCAGCTCTCCCTCCTCGGTCCGGGCCGCCAGTTCCTCGGCGAACACGTCCATGACGGGGCGCGGTCGCGGGCCGATCCGTTCCCGGAGCCTGCTCTCCGGCCTGGGCTCGTCCTCGCCGATCAGCAGGCCGAGCCTGCGGTACTGCTCGAAGGCCCGCTGCAGGGCCGCCAGGTCGGCGGTGAAGGCGCCGTCGGCGCGCCGGTACACGTCGACGAACCCGGCACCGGCGTCGGAGGCGGTCGAGCCGGAGGTCTTCTCCCATCGGCCGCGTCGCTGTCTCAGCGGCGCCGAGACCTCGAGCACGCCGAGCCGGACGAGCTTGCCGACGAGACCCGGGGGCGAGCCGGGCTCCAGCGCGGACACCGGGCGGACGCCGGATCGCAGGGCCTCGACGATGCGGTCGAGCGCGGGGCTCCGCCGCAGCCGGTAGGCGAGCAGGTCGGGCGTGGCGGAGGCCTGATCGACCGTCCAGACCGCGAGGCGGTCGCCCTCCACCCGGTGCAGGGGCGTCATCGACAGCCGGTGATCCCGGCGCAGCCGGTCCGCGGCCGATCGTGCCAGCTCCAGCCTCCTGGCGTGCACGTTCTCCGTCCAGTCGACGGCGACCTGGCCGTTCACCGAGAGGCCGGGCGACTGTTCCGCCACGGGCACCAGTGACACCTGGCCCAGCCAGGTCCGCGGCGTGGTCTTGACCGCGCCGCGGGCGATCATCCGCCAGAGGTAGTCGCTGCGCCTGCGCAGCTTCTTGGAGGTCCACGGCTCGCCTTGGGCCAGCCGCCGCTCGATGTCCGCGAGCACGTCGGGGGTCAGGCAGGCCCGGCCGCCGGGCACGGAGCCGAGCAGGTGCCACGGTGCCGCCAGCAGGCGGTCGTGCTCCTTCTCGACCTGGGCCCCGGCCTGCTCCTCCAGCCGCAGGAGCTCGGCGGACAGCGAGGCCACGCGGTCCAGGTGGGCGGTCAGGCCCGGGGCCGTCACGATCTCGCGCAGGCGGCGGGCCTGGTCGCCGGTGAGGGCCTGGCCCTGGTGCAGGCGGCGCCGTACGGCGAGGACCGCCCGCCGGGCCGCGGCCGGCAGCTCCGGCCTCGGCACCACCTCGTCCCCGAGCCGTCCGGCGAGGTCGGACGCCTCCCGGAGGTAGTCGTCATGGACGTGGTTCAGCGCGCGTACGCACGCGAACAGGTCAGGGGAGGAGGCCGCCAGCCAGAGCCGGATGGGCAGCCCCGCGACGCGGAGCACGGCCGATTCGCTCATCGTGGTCACCGCGCGTCACCCTCTTCACGGGCCAGCAGTGCCTCGGCGATCAGGGCCTGCCGCACCGACGGCAGCTTCGCCCGGTTCCAGTGGAAGATGACCAGGTACGACGCCACCGCGCGCGGTCCCATGGCGGCCGATCCGCTCTCGAAGTAGTCGCGGAACCAGCGCTCGCCCTCCTGCCGGACGACCTGCCGGTGGTCTTCGGCGAGGTCCGCCGCCTCGGGGGACAGCTTGGCGGCCAGCGCGTCGGGCGACGGCCAGACCTTTCGCAGCGCGGCGGCCAGCCGCGCGAACCGCGGATCCGCGACGGCGGTCGCGGCGAGGGGACGGTGCCGTCGTACGCGCTCCCAGACCCCGAGATCCTCCCAGCCCACGATCTGCAGCGCGCCGAACAGCGACCGGAGCAGCAGCAGCGACATCGCCCACGAGGGCCCGGGGTCGTGACCGGCCAGGCGGAGCCGGTGGTAGTCGAGCCAGGCCAGCGAGTCGGCGGTGAAGACCCGATGGACGCTGCGCATCGACTCCGGCCCGCCGAACAGGTACGTCTCCGGCTCGTACACGCCGGGACGCCAGTCGCCGAGCACGCCGTCCCGCCGCCAGGCGGTCAGCCGGTCGCTCACCAGCGGGTCGAGCTCGGGCGACGCCGGCCGGAACCGGATGCGCAGGCCGGGGGGCTTGTGCATGAAGAAGAAGTCGCGGGCCAGCCCGTCGCGGACGGCCTGCCGGGCGGTCCCGGCCAGCTCCGCGTAGAGGTCGCCGGACCGCTCCCGAATCGGCGTGAGACCGAACTGGAGCCAGCGCTCCGCCGTGTCCTCCAGGACCGTCCCCGGCAGTATCTCGGATTCCGCCGCCCGCTTCATTCGCCCACCTCCTCGGTGCCGTCTCTACGATCGTCAGGGAGGGGCTTCAGAGTCGGTTCATAGTCGGCTCATACGAGCGCGCCGATCGTTCGCAGGGCTCTGACGTCGCGTTTCACCTCGGCGTCCGCCCTTGTGAGGCCGGCCACCCGTTCGACGAGCCCGCGGTCCCGGCAGCCGACCGCCAGCCGCAGCGACACGAGCAGGGGCGTGATCCGGGCGCCCGCGCCGCGCACCCCGTCGAGGCGGGCGCCGGCGCGGGCCACGTGTTCGGCCGCCGCGTCCGGGCGGCCCTCGCGGAGCGCGGCGGCCGCGGCGGCCTGCTCGATCAGGACCTCGACGTCCCAGCTGCCGGCGCTCTGCGCACTGGGCGGGCTTGTGTCGGGCGGGCCCTCCCCGTTCTGTACGACAGGCGTGCCTGCGCCGCGAGGGCCGTACCCGCCGAACGTCGCGTGCCAGAGCCTGGCCGACTGCGCGCCCGCGCTGAACCCGATCGCGTCGAACCGCCGGATGGCGCGCTCCAGGGCCTGCCCGGCGCCGTCGTGGTCGCCGTGCCGTTCCGCGAGGGTCGCGCGGAACATGTCCAACCCGGCCAGGCCGGGCTGGTGCCCGATCCCGGCCAGGATGGACCGGCCCTCGTCGAGCAGGTTCGTGGCGGCGGCCGAGTCGCACGTCATGTCCGCGAGCAGGGCCGCCGGGCAGCCGACGGCCGCGCGTACCGTGTGGGCGTCCTTGAGCTCGGCGTGCAACTGCGCGCAGATCGCCGTGGCCGCCGGGGCGGGGGTGTCGCCGTAGGCGAGGCAGAGCGCCAGGTTCCCGTGGATCTCGGTGGCGCCGAAGCACCAGCGCGCCCGCCGCGCGTGGCCGAACGCCTCGTGCAGCACGGCTTCGGCCGTCACGTAGTCGCCGTCCTCCATGTGCCCGATGCCTTCGAGCAGCAGCACCCTGGCGTACGCGGCCGGGTCGTCGGCCCGGTACGCCAGCTCGCGCGCCTGGCCGATCAGGGACCGGTGCCATCGCCCGGTCATCGTGGAGCGGGCCACCGCCTCGTTGAGGGTGAGCTGCACCGCGGCCGCCAGATTGTCGTCGGTGTCCCAGCGTTTCCTGGCCTCCGCGATCCGGGCCAGGGTCTCGTCCGCCCGCCCGGCGGCGGCCGTGGCGTACGTCTCGACGGCCGCGATCTCCAGTTCGAGGCCGGGCAGGCCGGAGTCGAGCCGGGAGACCTGGCTCGCGGTCTGCAGCGCCATCGACAGGTCGCCGCGCGAGACCGCGAACTGGGCGGCGGAGCACAGAGCACGCGCCGCGCGGGCCGCGGCGTGCCGCTCCTCCGGCCCGCCCGGGCGCAGTTCGAGCCAGGCCGCGTGCGCGCGCCCGGCGTGCAGGGCGCACAGCTCGATCTCCGACGGATGGCGGTCGACGCGGGCCTCGGCCAGGTCCGCGACCTGGGCGTGCACGTGGGCGCGGTCGGCGAGCGGCAGCCTGCCGTACGCGACCTCGGCGACGACCGGCGACTCGACCTCCAGCTCGCCGGCCGGGCTCGCCCGGGTGACCAGCAGCCCGTCGCCGAGCAGCTGGGCGAGCGTCTCGTCGAAGGTCTGGTCGAGCGGCGGGTCCAGGGCCGCGGCGACCTTCTCCAGATCCCCGGCGACGCAGCCGCCGCCGAGCGCGCCGGCGATGGCGAGCAGCCGCTGGGCGTCCACGCCCAGCTGGTCGAGGCGGGCGCCCACCGCCGCCTCCGCGCTCGGCGCGATGAGATCGGTCCGGCCCTCGGCGTCCACCTGCAGGTGGACGAGCTGTTCGAGGTAGAGCGGGTTGCCGGCGCTGCGGCGGGCGAGGTCGTCGCTCAGCGGGACCGGCCCGAGCCGGGCGGCGACGGTCTCCGCCAGCTCCTGGGCGTCCGCCGGGCCGAGGGGCGGGACGCGCAGCGTGGTCACCGGCCCCCGGGTCAGCGGCGGCTCGTCCACCCGGCCGCTGAGCATCAGCACGGCCCGGACGTCCAGGTCCGGATCGTCCAGGCCCTCCGCGAACTCCCGCACCGCCGGGGACATCCACTGGCAGTCGTCGAGGGCGAGGACGACCGGACGCCGCTCCGCCGCCTCCCGCAGCAGCTCCCGCAGCGTCCAGAAGATCTCCTCCTTGCCCTGGGGCCCCTGCCCCCTCGGCACGTCTCCCCCCAGGGCCTCGGCCAGCTGGTAGAGGGGCCAGTAGCCCAGCCGCCGGCCGTCGCGCCGGCAGCGCAGGGCCAGGAACCGCGCGTCCGGCGCCATCCGCCGCGCCGCCTCGGCCACCAGCCGGGACTTCCCGACGCCCGGCTCGCCGGACAGCACCACGGCGGGGACGCCCGGCCGGCGCAGACCGTCCCGCAGCGCGGCGACGAGCTCGTCCAGCTCGGAACGGCGGTCCACCATCGGGGTGCGCGGCTCGTCGGCTTGTCCTCCAGGGGTGTCGGCGATCTGCCAGGCCCGCAGCGGCCGGCTGAAGCCCTTGGCCGCGATCGGCTCGATGGACCTGGTGGGTACGGCTCCCCGTACGAGCAGCCAGGTCCGCACGTCCATGACGATGCCGTCGGCCGGCGCGGCGGCCTGGAGCCGGGCGGCGCGGTTCATGACCTCGCCGATCGCGAACGAGGAGTCCCGCTCGGAGAGGGCGACCTGTCCCGAGGCGATCCCGAAGCGGACCGAGAAGTCCACCCCTCGCGTACGGCGCAGGTCGGCGGCCTGGCGCGCGATCCTCTCCAGGGAGACCCGGGCACACTCCACCGCGCGGACCGCGTCGTCCTCGTGGGTGGCCTCCACCCCGAAGACCGCGACCACGGCGTCGCCGATGAACTTCTCCACCCGGCCACCCTGCTCGGTCGCCGCCCGGCTCACGTCGGCGAAGTACGTGGCCAGCGTGCCCTGCCAGACCTCGGGGCTGAGGCCGCGCGCGAGCTCCGTCGAGCCGGCCACGTCGCCGAAGAGCACGGTCACGAACCGCAGGGTGGTGCGGGGGGCGGACGCGGGGGACAGGGCGCCGCCGCATGACATGCAGAAGCGGGCGGCGGCGGGGTTTTCACCGCCGCATTGAGCGCAGGGTCGCATCACCGGTCACCAGCACCAGCCGCCGCTCGCGTACGCATGCGCTTCTACGTCCGCGGCCTCCTCCATGCGCGCCTTGATGGAGGCGAGCACCTGGAGTTCCTCGTCGCTGAGCGACTGCAGCACCGCGATCTGCTCCTCTGACGCGGTCGTCAGGTCGAAGCCGGCGGCTTCCAATTGGTCGATGGTCGCCATGACCTCTCCTTTCCTGCGGCGTTCGCGCGCAGTTGGACGGCGTCGACGAGCTGCGCCAGGCCGTATGCCGTGTTGAGTGCGCTCAGGCCGATCAGCGACTCCGCCTCGGGGGTGAGCGGGAGCCCGTCGATCGCGCGCCACAGCTCCTCGCGGTGCGTGCCGTCCAGGACGGCATGGGTCACCAGCGTGCGGAACGCGTCCAGCGGCAGGCCCGTGCGCCGGGAGAGCAGGGGCGCCAGATCGGGTGGGGGAGGGTAGCCCTCCAGGACGGCGACGTGCCCGAGCAGCGCCACCGGGTGGGCGTGCCTGATCCAGTAGTACTGGCTGCCGACCACCGCGGCGACGCAGGGTGGCGGCGGGTCCGTGAACAGGGTCTCGGCGTCGCCTCCCGCGCGGGCGTAGTCGTTCACCACGTCCTGGTCGTGGCCGTACTCCTCGTGCACGTGCCGGGCCAGATAGGCGGCGACGCCCCGCGCGATCTCGTCGTCGCGGGCCAGGCACGCCGTGGTGGCGTCGAGGATGAGCGGTACGGTCGCGCGCAGCATGCCGTGCAGGGCCCTGAGCCATTCCAGGTAGAGCTCGCGCGGTGCGGGATGCCGCCACATCCGCTCCGTCCTGGCCAGCAGCGCGGGCATGACGAGGTCGATCTTGGCCATTAGACGCAGGCTGGTGGTCATGTCCCGCCTCCCCGGCCCATGAGGGCGGTCAGCAACCGGGCCCCGTCGTCGCCGGCGGTCTCGTGCAGGCGCCAGCACAGGCCGCAGACGTCCGGGTAGCGGGCGCGGGCGAGCGCGGCGAACGGCGGCAGCCGTACCAGGTCGTCCGGCCGGACCGAACCGACGGCGCGCAGCAGCGGGTCGTCGCGGAACGCGGCCAGCGCGGCGCGCACCTCGGCCGCGCCGGTCGCCCGTCGCCGCAGTCCCTGAGGGCCGCCGCCCGTGATGACGCTCTCGTTGCAGCAGCCCGTGATCACGCCGTCGTAGCGGACGGTCGGCGACGCGGTCAGCGGGCACGCGCCCAGCTCGGCGACGCCGTGGCGGCGCCCGATGGCGAAGACGCCGCTGCCCCGGCCCGCCCGCAGCGGGGTGATCAGCGTGATCTCCGCGCGCCGGGACCAGTCGTCCCCCAGCGTGTCACGGAGGACCCCCTCGGCCAACGGCACCGCGCCGGGCTCGTCCAGGAGCTGGAGGACGATGTGGCAGCCGGCCCGCGCCGCGTGCGCGACGGCGCGGGCGAACCGCCGCCGGTCGACGGCGGCCTGGTGGAAGCTGTCCGTGCTGAGGATCACGGTCGAGGACCGTTCCAGCACCCGCGTGATCCACCGCGGGCATCGGGGCCCCGACGCCCAGTGGCCGCTGGAGAAGAGCACGACGTCCTTGCCCGCGTCCGCGAACGCGTCCACGGCGAGGATCAGCCCGCGACGCTCGGCGAACGGCTCGCCGCCGGAGATCGCGACGGCCTCGATGCCGGGTTCGGCGCAGATCCCCGCCAGGATGTCCGCGAAGAGGCGGTGGTCGGTGATGCGCGGGCCGGCCGGGAGCGCGGCGACGGAACAGTGCGCGCACCCGACCGGGCACCGATCGGTGAGGTAGAGCAGCACGGTGCGGCCACGCGTACGTCGCAGCCGCTCGATGTCCGCTAGCCTCAACCGGCGCATCACCGCTCCCGACCCTCCCAGCCGAGCGTCACCAGCTCGCTGTAGCGCGTGATGCCGTGGCGGCGGGCGAAGCCGTACGGGCCGTGCCGTTCCACGAGACCGCGTACGGCGCTCTCCATCGCCGGACCGGCAGGCGAGTCCAGATACCCGGCGACCCGTTCGCCCAGCCCGCGGTCCTGATGCAGGGTGACGCAGACGTCGCAGTAGCCGGGAGCGGCGGCGCCCGATCCGAACCGCGCCTTCGCGTAGCGCGGCCCGAACATCCGCACGGCCCGCGCCAGCGGCCGGTCCAGGTGGCGCCGGCGCAGCACCGGCCAGGGGTCCTCATCGGCGTGCCCGAGCACCAGGTGCGGCGGGCGGGCGGCCGCGGCGAGGTCGTCGTTGCAGCAGGTGAGGACCGTCCCGTCGTAGGTGACCAGCGGCCAGGCCGCCATCTCGCACGGCGCGGGCGCGGGCACGGCGGGCAGGGTTTTCGGGCCGGCGCGCGGGCCGTCCAGGGTCTTCGCGCGCCCGACCGGCCGGAGCGGCACCACGAGCATGGGCACCTGGTCGGCGAACTCCTCCCGCACCTCGCGCACCAGGTCCGCGACGTAGGGGTCCGCGCCGCCGTCCCCGGTGATCTGCACGCTCACCTGCGGCCCCCAGGAACGGATCTCGTGCAGCACCCGGAAGGCCGCGCGCCTGCTCACCTCCCGCTCGTGGAAGCGGTCGAGGCTGACCGCGAAGTGATCGACCGCCGAGATGGCCGCCCGCAGGGCGGGCGGCACCGCGTGCCCGTCGCGGGCGAAGTACAGCCCGGACAGCAGGTACGACCTCGTCCCCGAGAGCCGCGCCGAGTCGGCGAGGTCGCGCACCAGCCGCGGCCGCAGGAGCGCCTCACCCCCGGACATGGCGATGAACTCCGGATGCTCCTGCCTGGTGAAGGACGCGACCAGCCGCCGGAAGGGCCGTTCCGCGTGCTCCGCGCCGTCCATGGCGGACTCCGTCGAGCAGTGCGCGCACGACAGCGGGCAGCGGCGGGTGAGGGCGAGGAAGACGCCCGCGGCGGGCACGGCGCGCAGCACCGCCATCTCGGCCAGATGCATCAGGTCGCTCCGTGGCCCGTGGTGGCGGTGACGAACTTGCTCAGCGCGTTGAGCAGCTCGTCCACCGCGGTGTCGGAGGCCTCCGTACGGCTGAGCGCGATCTCCAGACGGCTCCAGGGGGTGAGGCCCTCCCTGGCGCTCCGGGTCAGCGAGCGGGCGGCGGCCATGAGCGTGAGCGTGATCGCCGTCTGGGCGGCCAGCTCGGTGAACAGGTCGATGGCCGCCATCTCCCCGAACCGCTGCAGCGCCGGGTCGAGCACCTCCATCACGCCGATCGTGCGGTCCTCCAGCTCCAGCGGGGCCGCCATCAGGACCTTCGGCACGTACCCGGTGCTCTGCGCGAACTCCCGGTCGAAGCGCGGATCCTCCTGGACGTCGCTGAGCAGCACGGTCTCGCCGGTCTGGAACACCCACCCGGCGACGCCGCGCCCGGTCGGGATGGCCACCCCGAGCAGCCGGTCCTCGCCCTCCCCGGACGACGCCTCGAACACCAGCCGGTCGCGCTCCTCGTCGTACAGGAACACCGACGCGGCCGACGCCGAGAACGTCAGCCGGGCGAGCCGTACGGCCGACCTCAGCAACTCGTCGTGCTCGGTGGGGCGCAACAGCCTCCCCAGCGAGGAGGTCAGGGAATCAGGGATGCCCACGCCCATGGTGGCCTCCTCAGGTCCGGTTGTTCGCGACGGCCGCCAGCACGTGCTTGAGCTGGCCGGTGGCAAGGCCCGGGTGCCGCTGCAGTACGCGCGCGCACAGCCCGGTGATGTGCGGTGTGGCGAAGCTGTTGCCGGTCAGGCGCGAGGTCCCGCCGCCGGGCAGCGGCACCTCCACCCCGATCCCGCGCGCGAAGAACTCGGCCGGGGGCTCCGGGTTGCACTCGATGTGCTCGGCGAGCGCCAAGGTGTGCGAACCCACCGAGATCACGCTCGGGAAGTGCCACGGATAGCTGCGCACCGGCCGGTTGTGGGCGGAGGCCACGATGGTGACCCCGGCGAAGAACGCCCTGTCCACGAGATCGTGCAGGGCCTCCTTGTGCTCGGCGCGACGCGTCGACAGGCTCAGGTTGACCAGGGAGAAGCGCTGCTCGATGGCCCACTCCAGCGCCGCCAGCAGCACCTCGCCGCGGCCATGAAGCCCGCTGCCGAGCACGCGGACGCTGGTCAGCTCGCAGTCCGGGGCCATGGCCCGGATGACGCCCGCGCAGGCCGTCCCGTGGCCCGCCTGGTCGCCGACCTCGTCGGGCACGACCTCCAGGCCGTCACCCGTCACCGCGAGCGGGGTGATGGGCCTGGTGAAGACCGGGTGGGGCGCGTCGACCCCGCTGTCGATCAGGCAGACCCGCACGCCGGAGCCGGTGGCCGACCCCCAGGCCCACTCACGGGTGATCGCGCAGGGCAGCGCCAGCCGGGCCGAGTCCATGACCGCGCCCCGTGAAGCGTGCGCCAGCCGAAAGGTCCGCGGCGGCGGCGCCTCCGCGACAGCCGGAAAATCAGCCATTGCCCACCCTCAGCGTCATTGTTCTGGCTCCGAGTAAATAGTGGGAGAGGGCGTTCATAGTTACTTCAGAGTCCGATCAAAGCGCCGTCGGAGACTGATTTCGAGGTCTTGAGAAACCCCAACGCCTGACAGACCATGAGAGCGAAATCCAAACCGGAGTGTGACTCATGTTGGAGTTCCGCTTGCTCGGCGCCGTCGAAGCCTACTCGGACGGGCAGCGCGTCGTACTGGGCCCACGCAAACAGCGGCTGACATTCGCGGTTCTGGCTCTGGAGGCCAACCATCCCGTCACGGTGGAGCGGCTGGTCGAGCTGAACTGGCCGGGGTCCCGCCCGCGTACGGCACAGCACGCGATCCGGGTGTCGGTCTCCCAGCTGCGCTCGATCCTGGCCCGCGCCGACCCCGCCCAGGCCGAGGCCACGCTGACGGCCCAGGGCGCGGGATACGTCCTGCGCACCGACCCGGAGCGGATCGACGCCCATCGCTTCCGCGGCCTGGTGCAGCGGGCCCGGGCGGAACCCGACGACGAGCGCCGGGTGGCGCTGCTCGACCAGGGCCTCAGCCTGTGGCGCGGTCCCGTGCTGGCCGGGGCGGCGCCTCCGGAGACCCAGGAGCGCCTGGGCAGCGGCCTGGAGGAGTCGCGGCTGGTGGCGCTGGAGGACAAGATCGACGCCGGGTTACGGCTCGGCCGCCACCGCCAGCTGCTGGACGAGCTGACCGAGCTGACCCGATGCCATCCGTTCCGCGAACGGCTGACGTGCCAGCTGATGATCGCCCTGTACCGCAGCGGGCAGACGCACACGGCCCTGGAGCAGGCCAGAAGAGCCCGCCGCCGCCTGGCCGACGAGCTCGGCATCGACCCCAGCCTCGAACTCCAGCGGCTCGAGGTGGCCATCCTGCGCAACGACCCGGTGCTGCTGCCGCAGCCCGATCGCGTCCTGGCGGCCGGACCCGCGCCGCCCGCCGTGCCGGCGCAGCTGCCGCGCTCCGTCTCCGACTTCACCGGCCGGGCCGGGCAGCTCAGGTGGCTGGACGAGCACGTTCAGGACCACACGAGCACGCCGGTCACGATCGCGATCACCGGCGCCGCCGGGGTCGGCAAGACCGCCCTGGCCCTGTACTGGGCGCACCGGATCCGCGATCGTTTCCCCGACGGCCAGCTCTACGTCGACCTGCGCGGCTTCGCCACCGGGCCGCCGATGCGGCCGGAGCAGGCGCTGGCCCGCCTGCTGCGCTCCCTCGGGGTCACCCCCGAGCAGGTGCCCGCGGACGCGGACGAGGCGGCCGCCCTGTACCGGACCCTCCTGGCCAGCAAACGCGTCCTCGTCCTGCTCGACAACGCGGCGACGCCGGAGCAGGTCCGCCCGCTGCTCCCCGGCGCCACCGACTGCCTGGCCCTGGTGACCAGCCGGGACCGGCTGAACGGGCTCGTCGCCCTCGACGGCGCCCGGCCGCTCCCGCTGGCCGTGCTGGACCCGGTCGAGGCGCGGACCCTGCTGGCCCGGATCCTCGGGGCCGACCGCGTACGTCAGGAGGCGGACGCCGCCGCCAGGCTGGCGCTGCTGTGCGACTACCTGCCGCTCGCGCTGCGGATCGCCGCGATCAACCTGTCCCGGCAGCCGACGCGCGCCATCATCGACGGCGTCACGGAGCTCGCGGGAAGCGACCGCCTGAACGCCCTGCAGGTCGACGGGGACGGCCGGGCCGCCGTGCGGGCCGCGTTCGACCTGTCGTACGCCGCCCTCGACGAGCCGGACCAGCGCCTCTTCCGGCTGCTGGGCCTGAGCCCGTGCCCCGACCTCACCCCGCAGGCCGCCGCGGCGCTGGCCGCCGCCCCTGCCGACCAGGTGCGGCGGGCCCTGGACCGCCTGGAGCGCACGCACCTGATCCTGCAGACCGCTCCGGGCCGGTACGGGTTCCACGACCTGATCAGGCTCTACGCCCGGGACAACGCGAACGGGGCCGAGCGGACGAGCGCGCTCGCGCGCCTGTTCGACTTCTATCTCCGGGTCGCCGACGAGGCCAAACGCCTGCTCTACCCGCAGGCCCTGCAGCTGGCGGGACCGCCGCGCCGGCAGTCCCCGCTGACGTTCGAGGGGCCCGCGAGCGCGCTGGCGTGGCTCGACGCGGAGCGCTCCGGCCTCATCGCGGCCATCACGTACGCCGCCGCGCACGGACCCCGGGAGGTGGCCTGGCGGCTGGCCGACACGCTGCGCGGCTACCTGTCGCTGCGGCGCGACCCGAACGACTGGCAGGCCGTCGCCGAGGCCGCCCGCTCGGCCGCCGGCCTGGACGGAGATCTCACCGCCCAGGCCGCCACCGAGCTCAGCATGGCGCAGGTCTACCAGAGCCGGGGCATGCATCCGCAGTCGCTGAGCCACTACGCGCAGGCGCTGAAGCTCGCCCAGCGCTCCGGGTGGCGCGAGTGCGAGTGCGCGGTGCTCAACAACCTCGGCAACGTGCACTGGAAACTGGGCTCCCTGCAGGAGGCCGCCGACCACTACAGCCAGGCCATCGCCATCGCCCGGCAGACGGGCCAGCGCACCATCCACGCCACCAGCCTGGCCAACCTCAGCATGGTCTACCGGAGCCAGGGGCAACTGGCGCGGGCGGCCGAGCTCCAGCACGAGGCCCTGGCGCGTTACCAGCAGGCCGCCTACCGCAACGGCGAGGCGATCGCGCTGGAGAACATGGGCGAGATCTACCACGATCTCGGCGAACTCGACCGCGCGCTGGACTACCTCGACCGCGCCCTGCCCATCTTCCGCCAGTCGGGCAACCGCTACGGCGAGGTCCTCGTCCTGAACACGCTGGCCGCGGTCCACCGTGACGCCGGCCGGTACGACAGCGCCCTGGAGTTCGCCGACCGCGCGGTGGAGCTGTCCGTCGCGATCGGCGACCGCCGGGCCGAGGCCGACACGCTCAACACCCGGGCCACCGTACGCACGTATCTCGGGCGCCCGGAGCAGGCCGCCGAGGAGCACGGCAGAGCGCTGGCCATCGCCCGCGAGGTCGGCAACTGGCAGCCCCGGCTGGAGTCCCTCATCGGGCTGGCCGGCGCCCATTGCGATCTGGGGAACCTGGAACAGGCGTCCGCCCACGGCCACGAGGCGCTCAACGACGCGCGCCGCCGGGGGTTCCGCCAGCTCGAGGAGCAGGCGCTCACCGCCTTGGCGGCCGTCCAGATCCGCGTCGGCGACCGGGAAATCAGCGCGGCATTGTCCGTCGATTCAGAATGAATAATTGGCCATATTTCGGTAGGCCGGCTTATTGCCTGACAGGGCTTTGGCATTTATCTTGGAAATATGAGGAAAGCAGCGATTACCACGCTCGGTGTACACGACGACACCAACAATTCTCACGACTTCGCCGAACTGCCTCGACGGTGAATTCCAACCGCGGGTAAATCTGCCGTTAAATTTTCCGCCCGTCGTACGCCTGCGCTGAAATTCGCCGCGGCGATATCTCTCGCGGCGGGCCGGCACGCGACTCGCGCGGGTTCCGCCGCCGCCCGGCGGTGCCGCTGATCAGCGTCTCGACGCTCACGGGCACGAACCGCCCGCCGTCCCGCATGATTCGTCCGTCCTCCCCGTGGCCCCGCGACCGCGTCCGGCGCGGGCCGGGGCGAGGGTGGGACGCGGCGGCCGGGCCGACGGCGGCACCGTCCGGGGCGTGGTCGGAAATCACCGGCGGAAACACGGCCGCGGCACGCCATCGTCCATTCTGCATACCGTGCCGTCGCCCAAGGAGCGGCCCGCGGCCCCGCGTCCCGGGCCGAAAGGGGCGGGCGGGAGCATAATCGGAGCCATGCGCGTGGGGATAGCCCATCATTTCGGTTGGGCCGTGGCGGTCACGGCATCGGCCGACCACCAGGTGGTGGACCGCCGGCGGATCGAGCTGATCGAGCCCGGCGTGCCGGCGGCGCCCATCCACCACGACGGCAGACGTCTCGACGATGCCGCGGCCTCCGAACTGGTGGCCCGCGTGCGGGCGTCGGCGGCCCGGGCGACGTCGGCCTCGCTGGACGAGCTCGCGTCCGCGCTGCCCGGACCGATCGTCTCGCTCTCGCTCCGGGCCTGGCCGCTCGACTTCCCCGACGACATCGCCGTCCAGCGGCGCGTGCCGTACGAGGCCCGGGCGGACTCCGTCATGTACCGCCAGATCCTGGCCGAACTCGCCCACGAGCGCGGCTGGGCCGTCCACGTCTACGACGCCAAGGACGTGGCGGACCAGGCGGCCGGGATCCTGGCCGAGCGGGCCGGCGAGGTCCTGTACGGTCCGCGCGCGGCGCTGGGGCCGCCCTGGGCGAAGGACCACCGAACGGCGCTCGCGGCGACGATCGTCGCCGCCGCGACGCGTACGTGACCTGCCCCGTGGCCGGTTGGGACGGCGTGGGAGTGGAAAGCACACGACTGTACGTCCTGATACGCACAGTTACGGAAAACAGGTGACGCGATGAGGCTCGCCGATGCCCACGTCCTCGTCACCGGCGCCTCCTCGGGCATCGGCGCGGCCACCGCGCGGGCGCTGGCGGGCACCGGTGCGCGGCTGACGCTGGCCGGGCGCGACCGCGAGCGGCTGGCGGCCGTCGCCTCGGCCACCGGCGGGCGCGTGCTGGTGTGCGACGTCACCACCCAGGCCGAGGAGCTGGCCGAGCGGAGCGGGCACGTCGACGTCCTGGTGAACAACGCCGGCGTGGGGTGGGCGGGGCCGTTCGTACGGATGCCGGCCGGCAGCGTCGAGCAGCTGCTGGCGGTCAACCTCGCCGCCCCGATCGCGCTCACGCGGCTGCTGCTGCCGGGGATGGTGGCGGCGGGCCGCGGGCACCTCGTGTTCGTGGCCTCCATCACCGGGGCGGTGGGCGTGGCGCAGGAGGCCGTGTACTCGGCGACCAAGGCGGGGCTGATGGCCTTCGCGGAGAGCCTGCGCCATGAGCTGCATCACGTGCCGGGCGTCGGCGTGTCCGTCCTGCTGCCCGGGGTGGTGGACACCCCCTTCTTCGTACGGCGCGGCGTCCCGTACACGCGCGGCCGGCCGGCGCCGATCGCGCCGGAGCGGGTGGCGCGGGCGATCGTGGCGGCGATCAGGGACGGGCGGCCGGAGTCGTTCGTGCCGGGCTGGCTGCGGGTGCCGGCCAGGCTGCGCGGCGCGGCGCCCGGCGCGTTCCGGGTGCTCGCGCGGCGCTTCGGGCGCATGGAGGGGTCAGCCGCTCCTGATGGCGCGCAGTGACTCCTTCAGCGACCCGATCGTGGCCAGGACGGCGGTCGGCTCGTATCCGCAGTGCGCCATGCAGTTGTCGCACCGGGGGTCGCGGCCCCGGCCGTAGGCCGTCCAGTCGGTGTCCTCGATCAGCTCGCGGTAGGTCCGCGCGTACCCGTCGGCCATGAGGTAGCACGGTCGCTGCCAGCCGAACAGCGAGTACGACGGGATGGCCCAGGCGGTGCACGGCAGCTCGATCCGCCCCTCCAGGAAGTCCAGGAACAGCGGCGAGTGGTTGAACCGCCAGCGCCGCCGTCTCCCGCCGGCGAAGGCATCGCGGAACAGCGCGCGCGTCTCCCGCACGCCCATGAAACGGTCCTGTACGGGCGCCTTCTCGTACGCGTACGCGGGAGAGATCATCATCTGGTCGACGGCGAGCTCGTCGTTGAGGTAGTCGAGCACCTCGATGACGGTCCGCGGGCTGTCCGTGGAGAAGAACGTCGTGTTGGTGGTGACCCGGAAGCCGCGCCGCCGGCACTCGCGCACGGCGGCGACCGCCTCGTCGAAGACGCCCTCCTTGCACACCGCGGCGTCGTGGCGCTCGCGCACGCCGTCGATGTGCACCGTCCAGGCGAAGTACCGCGAGGGCTCGAACTCGTCGATCTTCTTGGGGATCAGCAGCGCGTTCGTGCACAGGAACACGTACTTCTTCATGCCGACGAGCCGGCGGACCAGCTCGCCGATCTGCGGGTGCATGAGCGGCTCCCCGCCGGCGATGGACACCATGGGGGCGCCGCACTCCTGGATGGCGGCGACGGCCTGCTCCACCGGCATGCGCTGCTTCAGCACGTCGGCGGGATGCTGGATCTTGCCGCAGCCGGCGCATTTGAGGTTGCACGCGAACAGCGGCTCCAGCTCCACCAGCAGCGGGAACTTGGTCCGTCCCCGCAGCCGCTGGCCCAGGATGTAGCCGCCGACGCGCAGGCTCTGCCGGATCGGGATGGTCATGACAGCACTTCCTCGGGTAGCAGCGCCGCCCAGCGCACCAGGACGGGGCCGACGGCGGCGAGCGTGCGGCGGGCGGCCACGCCGCGGGTGAGCGTGGCCAGGCTCAGCAGCGGCGCCTCCGGCGTGTCGACGATGACCCGCACGGCGGCCAGCGGGCGCCCCGCGGCGGCGCGGGCCAGCGGGCCGGTCTCCATGTCCACGCCGTACGCACCCTCCGCGGCCAGGCGGTGCCGCTCCGCGCCGCGGACCACGTGATCGGCGGTGACCAGCGGCCCGACCTGGGCGGGCAGGCCGGCGTCGGCCAGCTCGGCGGCGAGGAGGGGAGCGGACGGGCAGGGATGGACGCGTCCCCTGAACCGGACCTCGCTCGCCACCAGGACGTCGCCGGGCCGCAGGCTCCTGCCGGCCGCGCCGCCGAAACCGACCACGGCCACCGCCTCCCGCCAGGCCAGGCCCGCGGCCGCGCGGGCCGCCCGCCGCGGGCCGATCCCGGTGACGACGACCCTGGCGAGGTGGGCCGGCAGGCCGCGCCTGACCGCGCGGGCCTCGATCCCGAGCGCGGCGCAGATCAGCAGTCCGGTCATGAGAGCTCCAGGTCGCGGCGCAGGTAGCGCCCGAGGGCGCTGATCGGGAAGACGAGCCGGTAGAGGTGGTAGTTGATGTAGAAGTCACCGGGGAAGCCCGTGCCGGTGAAGTACGGCTCGTCCCAGGTGCCGTCCGGCCGCTGCCGCTCGACCAGCCAGCGCACGCCTCTTTCCACCGCCGGGGAGCGTTCGCCGGCGGCGAGCAGGGCCAGCAGGGCCCAGGCGGTCTGCGAGGCGGTCGAGGCCCCGCGGCCGATCCAGGCCGGGTCGCGGTAGGAGCGCAGGTCCTCGCCCCAGCCGCCGTCGTCGTTCTGGTGGCGTTCCAGCCAGGCGACGGCGCGGCGTACGGAGGGATGCCCCGGACGGACCCCCGCGGCGACGAGGGCGGGCACGGCGGCCCCGGTGCCGTAGACGTGGTTCGCGCCCCAGCGGCCGAACCACGATCCGTCCTCCTCCTGCGCCTTGAGCAGCCAGATCACGGCCCTGCGCAGGACGGGGGAGCGGGGCCGCTCCTTGGCCAGGGCTTCGACGACGTGCGCGGTGACGTCGGCGGACGGCGGGTCGATCACCGCGCCGAAGTCGCAGAAGGGCAGCTTGGTGCAGAGCGCGCGGTCGTTGTCGGCGTCGAACGCCGCGAAGCCGCCGTCGGCGCTCGCCATGCCGGCCATCCAGCGGACCCCGCGCTCGATCGCCGGTCGCGCGCCGGGGCGGTCCAGCCGGCGCAGCGCGAGCACGACCTCCGCGGTGTCGTCGATGTCGGGATAGCCGTCGTTGTCGAACTCGAACGCCCAGCCGCCGGGCGGCAGGCCCGGCCTGCGCACCGCCCAGTCTCCCGACCTCGTGACCTCCTCGCGCAGCAGCCAGTCGGCGGCCCCGGTGACGGCCGGATGGTCGGCGGGGGTGCCCGCGTCGAGCAGCGCGTTGACCGCCAGCGCCGTGTCCCACACGGGGGACTGGCACGCCTCCAACCGGCGCCCCTTCTCGTCGCGGACGGTGAACCGGTCGAGCCCCCCGATCGCCTTGCGCATCACCGGATGGTCCAGGTCGTAGCCGGAGAGGTGGAGCGCGATGATCGAGTACACCCACGGCGGCTGGATCCCGCCCCAGGAGCCGTCGGCCTCCTGGCGGGCGACCACCCAGTCCACGGCGCGCCTCAGCGCGGCCCGCCGCAGGGCCCGCGACGGGCGCCGCTCGTACCGGTGCAACGCCCGGTCCAGCGCGCCGAACACCGCCTCCCAGCCCCCGCCCCCGGCACGGTGCGGCGCCCGGCCGGTCCGCAGCTCGGGCAGCTCGAACGGGAGCCGGCGCACCGGCCGGTACGCGGTCACGACGGTCAGAGGCACGATCGTCTGCCTGGCCCAGCAGGCCCAGTCGTAGACGTTGAGCGGGAACCACGAGGGCAGGAAGATCATCTCGGGCGGCATGACCGGCAGGTCCCGCCACGACCACTCCCCGAACAGGGCCAGCCAGACCCGCGTGAACACCCGGCTCGCCTCGATCCCGCCCATGGCCCGGACCTGCTGCGACGCGGCCCGCATGTGCTCCGCGTCAGGCGGATCGCCCGCGAGCCGCAGCGCGGTGTACGCCTCGACCGTGGTGGACAGCTCCGCGGGCCCCTCGTGGAAGTTGGCCCAGGTGCCGTCGGCCCGCTGCTCCGAACGGATCCACCGGGCGGCCTCCGCCGTGTCCTCCTCGGTGCGGATGCCGAGGAACTGCCGCAGCAGCAGATCCTCCGCGTCCATGCTCACGTTCGTCTGCAGCTCGCCCTTCCACCAGCCCTCCGGGGACCGCAGGCCGATCAGGTGATCGCAGGCGGCCCGGAGGGCGTGCTCGGCGTCGGTGAGCAGGCTCGGCGTCGTCTCGAGGGTGGTCATGTCAGTGGTCCCTGGATGTGATGAATCGGGCGATGTGCAGGAATTCGGCGCGCACGTCCGCGGGCAGGTCCGCGGCGTCGAGGCACCGGGTCGCGGCGTCGAAGCGCCGCCCGGCCTCCAGCTCGGCCCAGGCCCGGCCGCCCGCCTGCTCGACCAGGTCGGCGGCGTCGCGCAGGTCGGCCTCCGTCAGCTCCCCGGGCCTGGCCAGCAGCTCGGCGAAGCGGCGTCCGTCCTCCGTACGGCTGGTGAGCGCGGCGACCACGGGCAGGCTCTTCTTGCGGGCCCGCAGGTCGGCCAGCACCGGTTTGCCCGTCACCTCGGGTCGCCCCCAGATGCCGAGCAGGTCGTCGGTCAGCTGGAAGGCCAGCCCGGCCTCGGTGCCGAACGCGTCCAGAGCGTCGGCCAGCGAGGCCGGACCTTCTGCCGCCGTGACGCCGATCGAGCAGGCGCAGGCGAGCAGCGAGGCGGTCTTGTGCCGCGACATCAGCAGGCACTCCTCCCGCGTCACGTCGCCGCGGTCCTGGAACTCCAGATCCAGGGCCTGACCCGCGATGAGCGAGAGCGTGGCGTGGTTGAGCGCGCGGGCGGCCGCCGCGTAGCCGGGGCCGCCCTGTTCCAGCAGCAGCTCCAGGGCCAGGGCGAACAGCGCGTTGCCGCAGAGGATCGCCTGGGAGCGGCCGAAGACCGTCCAGGCGGCCGGACGGTGCCGGCGCACCGGGTCGTCGTCCATGACGTCGTCGTGCAGGAGGGAGAACGCGTGCACCAGCTCCACCGCGGCGGCGGCGGGCAGGCACCGTTCGATGTCCGCTCCCGCGGCCCGGGCCGACAGCACCGCGAGCGTGGGCCGCAGCGCCTTGCCGCCGGCCGCGCGGGGCCGGC
The DNA here is from genome assembly GCF_053603495.1 of Nonomuraea sp. NPDC004186. NCBI lineage: Bacteria > Bacillati > Actinomycetota > Actinomycetes > Streptosporangiales > Streptosporangiaceae > Nonomuraea > Nonomuraea sp. NPDC004186. Next base: position 91,978 of record NZ_JBSGFQ010000014.1, read on the forward strand.
CGTCGCCGTCGGTCCAGCCGAAGTGGTAGCGGGCGACGCGGGCGATACGCGGGTCGAGGCGGCCGACGGCCTCGCGCAGCACCGGCTCGACGAGCTCGCGGGCGGCCTCCGCCGGCGGCAGGGTCAGGGTCATGACACGCTCTCCTGATCTCGCACATGCTGTCTGACCAGGCGTGCGGCGTGCAGCCCGCTGCGTACGGCGCCCTCCATCGTGTCCGGCCAGCCGGTGTCGGTCCAGGCGCCGGCGAGATAGAGGCCGGGCCACCGGGTGGCGCTCCCCGGTCGGAGCGCCCCGCTGCCGGGGCCCTGGCGGAACGTCGCGCGCCGTTCCCTGGTGACGAAGAAGTCGGCCATCCTGGCCTCGCGCGCGGCCGGGAACACCGAGCGCAGCGCCGGGACGAAGGTCTCGCGCAGGTCCGCGGTCGGCCGGTCGATCCACGTGTCCGCGACCGACACCGACACCGTCAGGTACTGCCCCTCGCCGAGCCCGGCGACCCGGGTCTTGTCGAACACCCACTGCACGGGCGAGCCGGTGACCGCGACGAACGGCCCCCGCATGACCGGCCGGTCGTAGACCGCGTGGACGTTGATGATGGGGCTCGCGTCCAGGGCGCCCCATCCGTCCCGGGCGGGCGCCGCCTCGGCGGGGACCAGCTTCGCGGCCTGCTCGTGGCGCGTCGCCAGGACGACCGCCGACGCCTGGACCCGGACGCCGTCCACGACGACGGCCGGGCCCGGCTCGATGGCCGTGACCTTCGCCGACAGCCGCACCGCGCCGCCGCGTCCCGCGATGGCGGCCCTGGCGGCGGTGTCGTGCAGCTCGCCGAGCGGCACCAGGGGGATGCCCAGGTCGGCGGCGTCCGGCCGACCGAGCATGGCCGTCTTGAACACCTTCACCGCCGGGCCGAGCGCGGCCTCCTCGACCCCCGTGTTCAGGGCCGCGACAGCGAGCAGGTCCCAGAGCGCCTGCCGTACCGGGTCCCGCTGGCCGTGCGCCGCCAGCCAGCTCCCGAACGTCACCGTGTCGAGAGCCGGGTCGGCCGGGTCGAGCCTGCTCAGCGCGAGCGAGCCGCGCAGGGCCTGGAGCCGGTCGCCCGGCCCGAGCAGGCGGTATCGCGCGAGCGCGGGCACGAAGTGGAGCGGGCCGGGCAACGCGGCGCGGCGCAGCCGCCCCGACCGGCCCGCCGCGCCGAGCACCCGCACGTCGAAGCGGCTCTGCAGGTCGACCAGCGCGGTGCCGCCGAGCCGTTCCAGGAGTCCCCGGTACGCCGTGCAGCAGCGCAGGAAGACGTGCTGGCCGTTGTCCACCGTCAGCCCGCCGCGCCGGAAGGAGTACGTGGCGCCGCCCAGCCTCGGGCGGGCCTCGTACAGCGTCACGGGGCAGCCGGCCTCCGCGAGCGCGAGGGCGGCCGTGATGCCGGCCAGGCCGCCGCCGACCACCGCCACCGGCGCGATCGTCATCACAGGGGCAGCCCTCTCATGCCGACGGCAGTCGTCGCAGACCCGCGTCGGGCCGGCTCATGGTCATGAGGACACGCGCCCACGCCCCGAGCAGGCGTACGCGGCGTGGCCGGACGGCGCGGCCCAGGACGTCGTAGCGGGCCCCGCTCAGCGCGGCCAGGGTGGCGTGGCCTCCCGCGACGTAGCCCGCCACCGCCGTACGGGCGAAGCCGGACAAGGAGGCGACGATCGGCTCCCCCTCGACCAGCATCGTCGCGGCCCGTCCGGCCTGCACGGCCACCACCTCGCGCAACCGCGGTGACGTGGCCGCCGCCGCGAGGTCGCCGATCGGGCAGCCCGCCCGGCGCAGGTCCTCCTGCGGCAGGTAGACGCGGCCGCGCCGGTGGTCCTCGCCGACGTCCTGGCAGTGCTCGATGACCTGCAACGCCGAGCACACCTTGTCGGACAGGGCCAGCCGGGGGCCGCTGACCTCGCCGAACACGTACAGGACGAGATGGCCGACCGGGTTGGCCGACAGCTCGCAGTAGCCCAGGAGCTCGTCGAACGTCTCGTAGCCGGTGACCGTCTGGTCGCGCCGGTTGGCCTCGACGAGGCGGCGGAACGGCTCGGCGGGGATCGAGCACTCCTGGACGGTACGGGCCAGCGTGCGGAGCGGTCCGAGCCGTGGCGGGTGGCCGTCGTACAGCCGGGCGAGGTCGGCCTCGACCTCGTCCAGCAGCCTCAGGCGGTCGCCGGGGCGTCCCTCGTCGCCGAGGTCGTCCACCGTGCGCGCGAAGCCGTACAGAGCCATGAGGTGGTCGCGGTGCCGGCGCGGAAGCAGCCGGGAGGCCACCGGGAAGTTCTCCCGGCGCGCCTTTTCCGCCGGCTCCCGCGAATGGCATCTCTCTGACCGCACGACAGGAAATTATCCGGCGCCGGGGAACGCAAACATGACGGCATTCCATTGCCCGGCGATTTGCGCGGAATTTACTCGCGGGCCGGGCCGGGAAAACGCCGTTTGAATTCCAAGGGAAAGGGGGAGTGGCTGTTATGGAAACGCGACGCCGTGCTCGCGCAGCGGGCCCACGCGCAGGCCCATGTCCCTGCAGCGCTCCACGAGCGCGGGGAGGGCGTCGAGCGCCGGTCGCCAGGACCCAGGAACGGAGGCGTGGTCGGAGTCATGGAGCAGGACGGTCGCCCCGCCGCGCAGCCCGGCCGCCACGGTGGCCAGCACCGAGCCGGGCGTGGCCGCCGCCTCCCAGTCCCGGCCCCAGACGGTCCACAACACGGGGCGCAGCCCGTGCAGGCGGGCGGAGACCAGCGCCTCCAGGCTGAGCGCGCCGTACGGCGGGCGGTACCACGTCGCGCGCACGCCGCCGACCGCCCGCACCAGGTCGGCGGTCCGGCCGATCTCGGCCGTCAGCCTGCCCGGCGGGGCGAGCAGGGGGTTGCCGTGCCGCCAGCCGTGCACGGCCAGCTCGTGACCCTCGGCCACGATGCGGCGGCCCAGCCACTGGTGGCGTTCGAGCAGCTCGCCGAGGACGAAGAAGGTCGCGTGGCAGCCGAGCCGGCCCAGCTCGTCCAGGAAGCGCGGGGTGGAGCCGGGATGGGGCCCGTCGTCGAAGGTGAGCGCCACATGGCCGGGGTCGCCGACGCCGGCGACGGAGGGCATCCGCCGGCGGACCGGCGGCAGCCAGGTGACGGCGGGACCCGCGTGCAGCAGCGCCAGGCAGGCGAGCCCGAGCGGCAGCGCGGCGCGGCCGATCGGGGGACATGAGATGTCCAGGCTGGTCCTCATTCTCAGCGCGCCGATGGGCAGCGCCCATGACCGGGTCGCCGCCGAGCTGGCCGCCCGGCTCGCGGCCGAGAATGCCGATTCAGAGATCATCGATGTCCTCCAGCTGCTCCCGCTCCGGCTGGGATCGGCGCTGCGCCGCGGATACCGCTGGATGATCCTGCGCGCCCCCTGGCTCTATGACGTCATCTACCAGGTCTTCTTCGTCGGCAAACGGGCCGCGGGCACCTCGCCGCTCACGGTGCTGGCCCTGCCCGCCCTGCGCCGCCTCGTCGCCGCCCGCTCGCCCGACGAGGTCGTCTCGACCTTCCACCTGGGGGCCCAGATCGCGGGGATGCTGCGCGAGCGCGGCGGGCTGCCCTGCCCGAGCACGGTGCTGATCGTCGAGTTCACGGTGCACCGGCTGTGGCTGCACCCCGGCAACGACCGGTATCTGTGCCCGAATCCCGACATCGTCGGGGAGATCGCCGCCCGGAGCGGCCGCCCGGCGCTCTGCTGCGCCCCGGTCGTGCGCCCGGAGTTCGCGCGGGCGGTGGCCGATCCCGGGGGAGTGGCCGGCCGCGTCGGCGTGGACCCCGGCGACCGGCTCGTACTGGTGTCAACCGGTTCGTGGGGCGTCGGGGAGGTCGTCGCGACCGCGCGCACCCTGGCGAGGTCGGGACGGTACACGCCGATCGTCCTGTGCGGGAGCAACGCCGAGCTGCGGCGCCGCCTGCGGGCCGCCGGGCTGGGCCCGGCGCTGGGGTGGCGCGACGACGTGCCGGAGCTCATGGCGGCCGCGTACGCCCTGGTCGACAACGGCTCCGGCCTGACCTGCCACGAGGCCTTCGCCGCCGGGCTGCCGGTCGTCATCCACCGGCCCATCGGCGGCCACGGCGTCGCCGGCGCGCGGGCGATGGCCGGGGCCGGGGTGAGCCTCCACACGGGCACCGCGTCGGAGCTGCTGGCGGCGCTGGACCTGCTCGAGGACCCGCGATCGCGCAAGCGCCAGGTGGACCGGGCCTACGCGCTGTTCTCCTCGATGCCGGTCCAGGCGGGCCTCATTTCCGCGCCGAGGGGGCCGCGCTCTGATCCTGGATGAGCGGCGAACGGGTCAGCACGATGACCCCGTAGACCAGGAGCCCGGCGCCCGCCGCCTCCATCACCAGCCACGGTCCGGCGCGGATGGGCTCCCCGTACATCAGCGCGCCGTACAGGATGCCCGCCAAGGGGTCGCTGATGGTCAACGCCGGCTGGGCGACGACGAGGGTGCCGCTGTGCAGGGCGTTCTGGAGGAGGAACAGGCTGCACAGGCCCGCGGCCAGCATCGCGTACAGGGGCCAGGAGACCGGCAGCGCGCGGGGGTCGTCCGCCAGGATCATCGTGCACTTCTTGATGAGCGTGGCCGTGAAGGCGAAGCCGATGCCCGCGGCCACGCCCAGCGTGGCGGCCCGGATGGGCCCCCTGGTCATGGCCCCCACCGTCACCAGCGCGGCGATCGTGGCCGAGGTCGCGGCGGCGGCGATGATCCATTCGGCCGTGTCCGGTGACCACCGCCCCGGGCCGGGGACCGCCGCGGCGAGGAACATCGCGAGGCCGGCCGACAGCGCGCCGATCGCCAGCCACGATTTCCCGTCCAGAACCGTGCCGAACGCCCAGGACATGATGATCATGGTGAACGGGAGCTCGATCACCAGGGCCGGCTGGACCAGGGCGATGCCTCCCTTCGACAGCGCCGCCGCCTGGAAGAGGAAGCCCCCGATCATCGCCACGATCCCCCACCGCCACAGCGGGTTGCCGATCAGCGCCCGGATCAGGCCGAACCGCAGTCCCAGCTCCTGAGGCAGCGGTCGCGCCGCTCGCCGCTGCAGGACCGACGTGGCGGCGTTGCACACCGCGGCGAGCACCGCCAGCAGCGCGGCAGCGATCAACTCCCACGCCTCGCGAGGGCACGTACCGCGACCATGGACTTCTCCCTCGTCGTCAGCGACATCCGGGAGGCCAGCGCGCGGGCGGGATCGGCGGCGATGCGGTCGAGCAGGCACCGGTAGATGCCGGCCATGGTCGCCGTGCAGGCGGCGCTGCGCGCGTCCAGCATGGGCAGCAGGCGCATCCCGGTGGCGAACCAGTCGCGCGCCCGGTCCGCCTCGAACCTGACGAGCGCGGCCAGGCGCTCCGGCGGGTCGCTGAACCGGCCGTACGCGTCGACGTCCAGGCTGCAGCCGAACCGTTCGAGGTCGTGGGCGGGCAGGTAGACCCGCTTGGCCATGCGGTCCTCCCGCAGGTCGCGCAGAATGTTGGTGATCTGCAGGGCCACGCCGAGCGCGTCCGCGAGCGGCGTGGCCGCCTCCATGTCGTCCGCGCCGAACACGCCCAGTGAGAGCCGCCCGATCGAGCCGGCGACGCAGCGGCAGTAGCCGACCAGGTCGTCGAACGTCTCGTACGTGCTCCCGCGCACGTCTGCGGCGCAGCCGTCGACGAGGTCCGAGAACGCCGCGAGCGGGATCGGATAGCGGCGGGCGGCCTCGAACAGCGCCACCAGCACGAGGTCGTGCCGCGCGGGAGCGGTCCCGTCGAGCATCCCGCGGATCGCGGACAGGCGGGCCAGCCGCCGTCCGGCGGGCCCGTCGCCGTCGGCGATGTCGTCGATCCTGCGGGCCAGCGCGTAGACGGCGCTCAGCGCGCGGCGCTTGGGGGAGGGCAGCAGACGCAGGCCGAACGAGAAGTTACGGGCCTGACCGCGCATGATCTGCTCGCAGTGCCGGTACGCGTCGTCGACGCACACCGCCCCGGCCCTGTCACGAGAAGAGGCACAATCATGCCGTCGCCACAGATTCGCGGCTCGGGCGAACATCATGGCCGCGACGGCCGTTCGCGTCGTTTCCCCCAGAACATGAGAGATGGCTGTCCGTTGTGTCGTGGCAATAAACTCGGGCGCCGGTCCGATGGAGCGCTGCCGGTAATTACCGGGCGAATTGTTTACGCCCCGCTGAACTATTCAGCAATGGGCCGGGAAATTCGCGGCGCGCGTTTGGCGGGGACGTGCGGGGTAGGGCTGGACGGGGTGAGCACCATCGAGCAGGTCGCGGCGAGCGCGTACCGGATACCGGCCGATCAGCCCGAAGGCGACGGCACCCTGGCCTGGCGGGCGACCACGCTGGTGGTCGTCACGGTGACGGCCGGCGACACGACCGGCACGGGGTGGACCTACGCCCCCGCCGCCACGGCGTCCCTCGTCACGGAGCTGCTGACCGAGACGATCATCGGGTCCGACGCGCTCGGCATCCCCGCCCTGTCGGCCGCCATGAACCGGCAGGTACGCAACGCCGGCCGGCCCGGCGTCGCCGGATACGCGCTCTCCGCGGTGGACGTCGCGCTGTGGGATCTGAAGGCGCGGCTGCTCGGCGTCCCGCTCGCGCGCCTGTTCGGCGCGGCGCGCGAGGAGGTACCGCTGTACGGCTCGGGCGGCTTCACGACGTATGACGACGCCGCCACCACGGCCCAGCTCGCCGGCTGGGTGCACGACCAGGGCATCGGCCGGGTGAAGATCAAGATCGGCGAGTCGTCCGGGACGTGCCCCGAGCGCGACCTGCACCGCGTGGCGCTGGCCCGCCGCGTCATCGGCGAGCGGGCCGAGCTGTACGTCGACGCCAACGGCGGCTACGGCGCCAAGCAGGCCGTCCGCGTGGCCGAGCGGATGCGCGAGCACGAGGTGACCTGGTTCGAGGAGCCGGTCTCCTCCGACGACCTGGCCGGGCTGCGGCTGGTCCGTGAGCACTGCGCCGCCGACGTGACCGCCGGGGAGTACGGCTGCGACCCGCCCTACTTCAACCGCATGTGCCAGGCCCGGGCCGTCGACTGCCTCCAGGTCGACGCCACCCGCTGCGGCGGCTACACCGGCTGGTTCGCCGCCACCGCCATCGCCGCCGGGCACCACCTGCAGGTCTCCGCCCACTGCGCGCCCAACCTGCACCTCCCGGCCGCGGCCGCCACCGTCAACCTGCGCCACATCGAGTGGTTCCACGACCACCAGCGCATCGAGTCCACCCTGTTCGACGGCGCCGCGGACCCCACCGGCGGCCTGGCCCGCCCGCACACCGGCACCCCCGGTCACGGCCTGACCCTGCGCACCGGCACCGCCCAGGCTTACCGCGTCGCCTGAGGGCGGGCGGGGCCGCTCAGAAGGCCACGCCGCAGCGCAGGATGACGTTGGCGTACGGGTGCGCCTCCCCGGTGCGCACCACCAGCCTGCTGGCGGCGGAGAGCTGCTTGAGCCGTTCGTGCGGCACGTACGCCAGCCCCGGCAGCCGCTCGCCGAGCAGCGCGGCGCAGGCGGGATTGGCCGCCCGGACCTCCTCGGCCGCCGTGGCGCCCTCGACGACGATCTCGGCGAGGATGCCGTCGAGCACGTCGGCGAACGACGGGATGCCCGCCACGAACGCCAGGTCCACCACCTCCGCCCCCGCCGGCAGCGGCATGCCGCTGTCGCAGATGAGCAGCTCGTCGGTGTGCCCGAGCCGCGCCAGGGCACCCGCCAGGGCCGCGTTGATGACGCCGCCGCGCTTCACAGGTCCTCCACCTCCGCCATCGTCGGGTACGAATCCTGCGCCCCCGCTTTGCGCACAGCCGCGGCCCCCACCCTGGCGGCGAACGCCGCGGCCCGCGCCAGCGGCTCGCCCGCGGCCAGCCGCCAGGCCAGCGCCCCGGTGAACGCGTCACCGGCCCCGGTGGTGTCCACGGCCTCCACGCGGGGACTGGGCACCGCGTGCACGGCGCCGTCCTCGGCCACCATGTCGGCCACCACGGCCCCGTCGGCGCCCAGCGTGATGACGACCGAGCGGGGGCCGCGCGCCAGCAGCTCCCTGGCCTGCCGGTCCGGCGCGCCGGGCGCGCCGAGCAGCAGGGCCGCCTCGTGCTCGTTGACGACCAGCGGATCGCACAGCGCCAGCAGCTCGTCCGGCACCGGGACGGCCGGCGACAGGTTGAGCACCGCGCGCCGGGCCAGCCGGGCCGCGGCGAGCACCGCCGGCAGCGGGATCTCCAGCTGCAGGGACACGACCGGGGCCGAGCGCAGCAGCGGCGCAGCGTCCAGCACGTCACCCTCGGTGAGCCGGGCGTTGGCGCCGGGGGCGACGATGATGCTGTTGTCACCCTGCGGCCCGACGGCGATCATGGCGATGCCGCTGGCGGCCGCCGTGTCGTGCAGGTGGCCGAGGTCCACGCCGTCGCGTTCCAGCGACTCGCGCAGCAGCCGCCCGTGCCCGTCGGCGCCGACCCGGCCGAGCAGCGCCACCCGAGCGCCGAGCCGGGCGGCGGCCACGGCCTGGTTGGCGCCCTTGCCTCCGGGATGGACGGCCAGCTCCGAGCCGAGCACGGTCTCGCCGGGCGCGGGATGCCGGTCGACCTGGACGACCAGGTCGGCGTTGGCCGACCCTACGACCACGACGTCGTGTTCGCCCAAGGAGCTCATGCGCCGGTGAACTCGGACAGGTTGTCCTTGGCGGCGACCTTCACCGGCACGTTGGCGGTGGCCTCCAGCTGCTCGCTCTTGACGGCCTTGACCGCGTTCTGGACGGACTGCTGGCCGAGCAGGGCCGGCTGCTGGGCGATGCTGGCCGCCAGCGTGCCGGCCTCGATGGCCTTCAGCCCGTCGGGGGTGCCGTCGAAGCCGACCACCTTGACGTCCTTGCCGGCCTTGGCGCCGAGCGCCTTGATCGCGCCGAGCGCCATCTCGTCGTTCTCCGCGAACACGCCGGTGACGCCGGAGTGCGACTGCAGCAGGTTCGTCATGACGTCCAGGCCCTTGGCGCGGTCGAAGTCGGCCGGCTGCTGGGCGACGACCTTGATGCCGGGGAACGCCTTGATGCCCTCGGCGAAGCCCTGGCCGCGGTCGCGCGAGGCGGAGGTGCCGGGCACGCCCTGGAGGACGACGACCTCGCCCCTCTCGCCGATCTCCTTGGCGAGCCGCTCCGCGGCCAGCTTGCCGCCGGCCACGTTGTCGGAGGCGACGGTCTGGGCGACCTTGCCCCCGTTGACGCCACGGTCCACGGCGATCACCGGAACGTTGGAACGTTCCGCTATCTTGACCGCCGGCGCGGCGGCGTCGGAGTCGACCGGGTTGATGATGATCGCCTTCATGCTCTGGCTGGTGAAGTTCTGCACCTGGTTGACCTGCTGGGAGGCGTCGTTCTGCGCGTCGGTGACGGTCAGCGTGACGCCCAGCTTCTTGGCCTCGGCCTCGGCGCCGGCGCGCAGCTGCACGAAGTAGGGGTTGTTCAGGGTGGAGATCGACATGCCGATCTTGACGTCGCCGCCGGAGGCGGCTCCCGCCGAGCCGGCGGAGGACGTGCCGGACGAGCCGCAGGCGGTCAGACCGAGGGTCAGGGCGGCGCCCGCCGCTACGAGGGCGTGGATGCGCATGGGTGGTACCTCACTTTTTCTTACTGGGTTTGCGGTGATGTCAGCGGCCGCTTCGGCGGCGCAGGGTGTCGAGCAGGACGGCCAGGGCGATCACGACGCCGATGACGACCTGCTGCCAGAAGGCCGACACCGACAGCAGGTTCAGCCCGTTGCGCAGGACGGCCAGGATGAGCGCGCCGACCAGCGTGCCGAGCGCCCTGCCCTTGCCGCCCGACAGGCTCGCCCCGCCGATGACCACGGCGGCGATCGCGTCCAGCTCGTAGCCGGAGGCGGCCTGCGGCTGCGCCGAGGCGAGCCGGCTGGCCAGGACGATGCCGGCCACCGCGGCGAACGCGCCGGACAGGGCATAGGTGACGAGCTTCTGCCGGCTGACGGCGATGCCGGACAGCCGGGCTGCCTCCTCGTTGCCGCCGATGGCGTACATCGCCCGGCCCGCGTACGTGCGGTTGAGCACGACGGCGGCGATCACGCCCATGAGCGCCATCACCAGCACGGGCACCGGCAGGTAGCCCCCGACGGTGTCGCCGAGGTGGGAGACCGCCTCCGGCATCTCGATGGGGCTGCCCTGGGAGACCACCAGGGCCAGGCCGCGCGCCACGCCCAGCATGGCGAGTGTGGCGATGAACGGCGGCAGCTTGCCGTACGCGATGAGCGCGGCGTTGACCAGCCCGCATCCGATGCCGACGGCGAGCGCGACGAGCGTGGCCAGCGGCCAGGGCAGCCCGCTGTCGGCGGCCGTCCAGGCCAGCACGATCGCCGACAGGGCGGCCACGGCGCCGACGGACAGGTCGATCCCGCTGGTGATGATGACGAACGTCGAGCCGAAGGCGAGGATCGCGGTGACCGCCGCCTGGACGCCCACGTTCAGCAGGTTCGTCACGGTCAGGAAGTCGCCGGACAGCAACGACAGGGCCACGACGAGCACGACGAGCGCCGCGACCGAGCCGTTCTCGGCCAGCAGGTTCCTGGCCGTCGGCCGTACGGCCAGCACGTTAGTGGACACGAGCATCCTCCACCTCGGTGACGGCCAGCGCCATCACGGAGTCCTGGTTCGCGTCGGCGGCCTCCAGCTCGCCGACGAGCCTGCCTCTGGCCATGACGAGGATGCGGTCGCTCATCCCGAGGATCTCGGGCAGATCGCTGGAGATCATGAGGACCGCGTGGCCGGAGGCGGTGAGCGAATTGATCAACTGGTAGATCTCGACCTTGGCGCCGACGTCGATGCCGCGCGTCGGCTCGTCGAGAATGAGCACGTTGGCGTCGGCGAGCAGCCACTTGCCGATCACGATCTTCTGCTGGTTCCCGCCCGACAGGGTGCGCACCTCCTGGCCGAGGTGGCTCATCCGCACGCCGAGCTGGTCGGCCACCCGCGCGGCGGCCTGGCGCTGCCCGGCCCGGTCGACGAATCCGCCGTGGCTGGCGCCGCGCAGGGTGACCAGGCCCAGGTTCTCGGCGATGTCGGCGCCCAGGACGAGTCCCTGGCCCTTGCGGTCCTCGGGGACCAGGCCGAGCCCGGCCTCCATGGCGGCGCGCACGTCGCCGCCGGGCAGCCGCCGGCCGCGTACCAGCACCTCGCCCGAGTCGGGGGCGTCGGCGCCGAACACCGCCCGGGCCACCTCCGTGCGGCCCGCGCCGACCAGCCCGGCCAGGCCGACGACCTCGCCGGCCCGCACCTCGAAGGACACGCCGGAGAACGCGCCGGCCCGGCTCAGGTCGCGCACCTGCAGCAGCGGCTCGCCGGCCGCACTCGCCTCGCGCGGGTACTGCTGGTCGATGGGCCGGCCCACCATGAGGCGGATCAGCTCCTCCTCGGGCGTGCCGGCCGGCACCTGGGCCACCGAGCGGCCGTCGCGCAGCACGGTCACCCGGTCGCCGATCTGGGCGATCTCCTCCAGGTGGTGGGTGATGAACACGATCGCGACGCCCCGCTCGCGCAGCTGCCCGACCAGGTCGAACAGGCGCCGCACCTCGGTGGTGGTGAGCACGGCGGTGGGCTCGTCCATGATGAGGACGCGGGCGTTCAGCGCGAGCGCCTTGGCGATCTCGACCATCTGCATCTGCGCGATGCCCAGGTCGGCGACGCGGGTACGCGGGTCGACGCCGACGCCGACCAGGTCGAGCATGCCGCGGGCCTGCTCGTGCATGCGCCGCGTGTCGACGAACCCGAAGCGGCGGGGCGGCCGGCCCAGGGCGAGGTTCTCGCCCACGGTCAGCTGCGGGACCAGGTTGAACTCCTGGTAGATCGTGGCGATGCCGAGCCGCTGGGCGTCGGAGGCGTTGCGGATGTCGACCGGTTCGCCGTCGACGAGGATGCGGCCGCTGTCGGGCTGGTAGGCGCCGGACAGCATCTTGATGAGCGTGCTCTTGCCGGCGCCGTTCTCGCCGAGCAGGACGTGTACCTCGCCTGCGCGCAGCTCGAAGTCGACGCCGTCGAGCGCCACCACGCCGGGGAATCTCTTGCCGAGCCCCTCGACGCGCAGGATCTCCCGTGCCTGGCTCACGAGCCGCCCTCCTTCCTCGTGCCGGTCTCTCCGCAGGACTCGCGCGCCACGAGCCTGGCGGGCAGCACCACCGACTCGGCGGCCCGGCCGCTCAGCACGTCGAGGATCACCCGGACCGCGCGCCGGCCCAGCTCGGCGGTGGGCTGGCTGATCGCGGTGATGCGGGGATGGACGTGGTTGAACCACGGCACGTCGTCGAACGAGGCCAGCGCGACGTCGCGGGGGATCTCCAGGCCGCGCTCGCTGATCGCGTCGAGCGCGCCGAGTGCCATGAGGTTGTCGCCCAGGAAGATCGCCCGCGGCGGCTCGGGCAGGTCGAGCAGTTCGGAGGTGATCCGCTGGCCGCTGCCGGCGCGGAAGTCGCCGACGCGCACGTACTCCTGGGGGATCTCCAGGCCGTGCTCGGCCGCCGCCCGCAGGAAGGCCTCGGTCCGCTCGCGGCCGGTGGACAGGGTGCTCGGCCCGGACACGAACGCGATCCGCCGGTGCCCGAGGGCGCGCAGGTGGGCGACCAGCTCGGCGATGGCGGTGCTGCCGTCGGCCCGTACCGACGGCACCTCGATGCCGCTGAGCGTCCGGTCGAGGAAGACCAGCGGGCGCTCTCCGCGGCTGACCTCCTCCACCAGGGGCGTCACCTCGGCGGTTGGGCAGATCAGCAGCCCGTCGACCCGCCGTTCGAGCAGGGTGCGCACGTAGTGGTCCTGCTGGTCGGCGCGCTCGTCGGCGTTGCCGATGATCACGGTGTAGCCGGCCGCGCGGGCCTCGTCCTCCACGGCCCGCGCCAGCTCGGCGAAGAACGGGTTGAGGATGTCGCCGATGATCAGCCCGAGCGTCCTGGTGGCTTCGGTGCGCAGCGACCGGGCGACGGCGTTGGGCCGGTAGTTGAGCGCGGCCATCGCGTCGTGGACCCGGTTGCGCGTCTCCTCGGTGACGGAGGGGTTGTCGTTGAGCACCCGGGAGACCGTCGCGACGGAGACGCCCGCCTGCGCGGCGACATCTTTGATTCGAGCCACCTGACCTCCATGTAATCGGTTACACGAGCGTATGTAATCGGTTACATGATTGTGAATCGGTAGGCTGTGTGATTCAGGTCACATTCTCGAAGGTGCCCGTGCTCTTCGCGACGCCATGGTGTGGGTGAACGGCGTCGAGGTGGCCCCGCCACCGCGGTCTCCGGACGGCGCCCACGACCTCGAAACCGGCGTCACGGTGAACCGGCGATGAGCCGGTCATCCGCGCTCGGCCCGCCTGTGACAGCCGGGCTTCCCGCTCGGCCGTCACAGGCAGGCCCCTGTGGATCAGCGGCTCAGAACTTGATCCACCAGCCGTCCAGGTAACCCGTGTCGCCCGCGGTGACGTCCTCGACGCGTAACGTCCACGTCCCGTTCGCCGGTGAGGCGCTGCCGTCCACCGGATAGGTCTCCCAGATCACGTCGCCGTTGTCCTGGGGGCTTGGTATGCGGAGCTTGTACACCTTGCCGTTCGGGCTGATCAGGTCGATCTTCAGATCGCCCACCCAGGTGTGGTGGACCTCCGCGTAGACCGTCGCCTTCGAGGGCGCGTTGCCCGGGAGCCAGCCCGTCACCGTGATGGGCGAGGTGACGACGCCCTTGTCCGGGATGTTGTGGTCGTCCCAGTTCTCGAAGAAGGGGAAGTCCATCGACCAGCCGTCGATGAAGCCGGCGTCGGGGGAGTAGGCGTCCGTGGCGCGGAGCTTCCAGGTGCCGTTCGGCGTGGTCACGGAACTGGTGTCCACGTCGTACGTCTCGTCGATGGAGTCGCTGCCGTCCGGGGACGGCTCCCGCAGCGGGAACACCTTCCGGTCCGGGCTGACCAGTTCGAGCTTCAGATCACCCACCCAGGGGTGCTGGACGGAGACCCAGACGTGCAGCTGGACCGGCCCCTTGTCGAGAATGCCGCTCACGTCGATCGGAGAGTCCACGCTGCCCCGATCGGGAATGGCGTGGTCGTCCAGGTTCACGAAGTACGGCGGCCAGACGCCCTTCGGATCGTCCGGCGGAGTGGGGGTGGGCGTGGGGGTCGGGTTCTGGGGGAGGGCGGCACTGTCCAGCCGGAGCCGCGGAGTGGTGGCGCCGGTGTAGGTGATGGCCTTGCCCGTGGTCTTCATGGCCGATTCCAGCTCCGCGATGCTCGACTGGGGGAAGGCCTGGCGGAGCACGGCCAGCGCGCCGCTCACGTGGGGAGCGGCCATCGAGGTGCCGCTCAGCGGCGCCCACTTGTCCCCGGGCACGGAGGAGATGATCGAGGTCCCGGGGGCGAAGAGGTCCAGGAGAGGGCCGCGGTTGCTGAAAGTGGACACGGTGTCGTCGTCGGTGGTGCTGCCCACCGTGATGGCGGAGGACACGCAGGCCGGTGCGCTCACCGCGTCGCCGTACCCGTTGTTCCCGGCCGCCACCACCGTCGCCACCCCGGCCGCCAGGAGGCCGTCGATGGCGGGCTTGCGCGGATCGGTGTCACACGTCGCGGTGTACCGGCCGCCGCCCAGACTCAGGTTGGCGGCCACCAGCGGCGTACCGGCCTCCTTCAGCTCCAGGGCCTTCTCCAGGCCCGCCACCTGGGCGCTGGTGAAGCTCAGCACGCACGGCGCGGCGCCCGCGCCGCAGAAGTCCTCCGACGTGAACTTGCTGAACACCTGAATGGCGACCAGGTCGGCTCCGGGTGCGACACCGGCCGGTGGTGCTCCGGTCACGCCCTTGCCGTCGCCGGCGGCGATGCCGGCCACGTGCGTGCCGTGATCGCAGTCGAGGGCGGGGTCCGCGCAGGGCCCCTGTTCGGCGTCGGCCGCCCCGGGCCCCTCCTGCTGGGCGGTGCCGTCGGGGCACAGGCTGGTGGCGCCGTAGTCGGCGTCGATGGGGGAGAAGCAGGCCTCGTCGAGCACCCGTCCGCCCAGGAAGGGGTGGCCGGTCGCGACGCCGGTGTCCAGGACGGCCACCGCGCTGCCCGCGCCGGTCAGGCCCGCGGCCCGGGTGCGATCGCCGCCGATCAACGGGACGCTCTCGGCCAGCACCGGCGGCACCGGCCGGTCCTCCGACACGCTCACGACGCCCGGCCGGGCGGCCAGCCGGTCCAGCGCCGCGGCGTCGACACGCAAGGTCACCATGGGGAACCGGGACAACGACTGCAGCACCTGGCCGGCGCTCGCGGCGTCGGGCAGATCGGCCCGCGTTCTGGTGACGACGTTCACTCTGATCTTGCCGGCGGCGGCCCGCGCGCGTAACCCCGGCTCTATCGACGGCGGCGCCGCCGCCGTGGTCCGTTCGTCCACCGGCGCGGCGCGAGCCGGTACGCTCGCGACCGCCGTGGCCGCCAAGGCCATGATGACGACGAGCAACAGAGGGAGCGGCGTCGCCGCGGCGGCGACCGTGGACGTTAATCGGCGCAACCAGGCCTCCTTCATGGTGATTTGATCACCTGGACAGTAAGTGCTCGAAAAGCGCCCGGCAAGGGCCTGGACAGATGTTCTGCACGGTGCTCAAATCGCATACGGAGCTGCATCCTCGGTGTCTGCGGCGAGCACCGTTCCGCATCCTTGCTTCGCACTGTATAGCCAGGTCAGATGCCCAAAAAAAGGACTCTGGAGAAAAATTGGCCAGGCGTTCCACCTGCTTTTCCCAAGGAATTTATGGTGGCTTTATGGTGCTTCTGTGGCGGTTGCCTCGATAATTGTCGCAACGAAATTTCGGCTCATTCGCCGAGGCGTGTGCCCGTCCGGTTCCGGAGGCTTCGGAGGGCGGCGGCGGGGCGGGAGGGGGCCGGGCACCTTTTGTGGGGTTTCCACAACGCAGCGGCTTCGCCATGAGCGATGCGGGCCATTGGTGTAGCGGGCGGCGATCGAGCAGGGTGTAGAAAGGTGCAGGCGGCGCTCCGGACTCGGGCGTCGCCTTTGTGCGTGAGTATGGGGAGGCTCAGCCGGTGTTCAGTCGTGTCGCCATCGTCAACCGTGGAGAGGCAGCGATGCGCCTCATCCACGCCGTCCGGGACCTCTGCGCGGAGACCGGGGCCCGGATCGAGACGGTGGCGCTCTACACCGACGCCGACCGCCACGCGACCTTCGTCCGCGAAGCGGATCTCGCCTATCCGCTGGGCCCCGCCTCCGCCCGCCCGTACCTCGACCACGCCGTCCTGGAGCGGGCACTGGTGGAGACGGGCGCCGACGCCGCGTGGGTCGGCTGGGGGTTCGTCGCCGAGGACCCGGCGTTCGCCGAGTTGTGCGAGAAGATCGGCGTCACCTTCGTCGGGCCGAGCGCGGAGGCGATGCGCAAGCTGGGCGACAAGATCGGCGCCAAGCTCATCGCCGAGAAGGTCGGCGTCCCCGTCGCGCCGTGGAGCCGCGGCGAGGTCGCCACCCTGGAGGACGCGCTGCGCGCCGGCGACGAGATCGGCTACCCGCTGATGCTCAAGGCGACCGCGGGCGGCGGCGGGCGCGGCATCCGCATGGTCGCCTCGAAGGAGGACCTGACCGACGCCTACGAGCGCACGAGCCAGGAGGCGCTGCGCGCGTTCGGCTCCGGGGTGGTCTTCCTGGAGCGGCTGGTCACCGGCGCCCGCCACGTCGAGGTCCAGGTCATCGCCGACGGTCAGGGCACCGCGTGGGCGCTGGGCGTGCGGGACTGCTCGGTGCAGCGGCGCAACCAGAAGATCATCGAGGAGTCCGCCTCGCCGGTGCTGGGGATCGAGCAGACGGCCGAGCTGAAGGCGTCGGCCGAGCGGCTCGCCGTGGCGGTCGGCTACTGCGGCGCCTGCACCGTCGAGTTCCTCTACCACCCCGGCGAGAAGCTGTTCGCCTTCCTCGAGGTCAACACCCGGCTGCAGGTCGAGCACCCGATCACCGAGATCACCACCGGCACCGACCTGGTCCGGCTGCAGCTGCACGTGGCCGGCGGCGGGAAGCTCGAGGGCCCCCAGCCGGCCGAGGCCGGCCACGCCGTCGAGGCCCGGCTCAACGCCGAGGACCCCGACCGCGACTTCGCGCCCGCTCCTGGCCGCATCGCCCGCCTGATCCTGCCCACCGGGCCCGGCATCCGCGTCGACACCGGCGTCAGCGAGGGCGACACCATCCCGGCCGACTTCGACTCGATGATCGCGAAGATCATCGCCTACGGCCGCGACCGCGAGCAGGCGCTGGGCCGGCTGCGACGCGCGATGGCCGACACCACGGTGATCATCGAGGGCGGCGCCACCAACAAGAGCTTCGTGCTCGACCTGCTCGACCAGCCCGAGGTGATCGACGCGAGCGCCGACACGGGCTGGATCGACCGCGTACGCGCCAAGGGCCGCCTGATCAGCCACCGCCACTCCGCGATCGCCCTGGCCGCCGCCGCGATCGAGGCCTACCAGGACGAGGAGGAGGTCGGCCGCCGGCGGCTGCTGTCCACCGCGCACGGCGGCCGCCCGCAGGTGCAGCACGACTCGGGCCGCCCGCTGGACCTCAAGCTCCGTGGCGTCGGCTACCGGGTGAGCGTGGCCCGCGTCGGGCACCGGCGCTTCCGCGTCGGGATCTCCGGCGGCGGCGACGTGCACCCGGCGGACGTCGAGGTGGAGCGGTTCGACGAGCACAGCGGCCAGATCGTGGTCAACGGCCGCCGGTTCCGGGTGGTGTCGGCCACGCACGGGCCGATCCACCTGGTCGAGGTCGACGGCGTGACGCACCGGATCAGCCGCGACGAGGGCGGCGTCGTCCGCTCGCCCGCGCCGGCGCTGGTGGTCGCGACGCCGCTGTCGGCCGGCGACGAGGTCGAGGCGGGCGCGCCGATCCTGGTGCTGGAGAGCATGAAGATGGAGACGGTGCTGCGCGCGCCGTTCCGCGCCCGCGTCCGTGAGTGCCCGGTGTCGGTGGGCAGCCAGGTCGAGACCGGCGCGCCGCTGATGCGCCTGGAGCCCCTCGCCGACGAAGGCCCCGACGAGGAGGCCGCGGGCACCGTCGAGATCGACCTGCCCGCCGTGCCGTCGGACGTGTCCGCGGCCGACCGGGTCGAGCGCGGCCTGCAGGACCTGCGTGGCCTGCTGCTCGGCTTCGACGGCGGGCCCGACGACCGCAAGCAGGTGCTGACCTCGTACCTGGACGCCCGCGCCGAGCTGGGCAGGCAGCCGATCGAGGGCGAGCTCGACCTGCTCACCGTGTTCGCCGATCTGGCCGAGCTGAGCCGCAACAAGCCGGGCGGCGCGCTCGACGTCGAGCCGGGCAACCCCGTGCACAGCCCGCGCGAGTTCTTCCACAGCTACCTGCAGAGCCTCGACGTCGAGCGCGCCGGCGTCACCCAGAGCTTCCAGGCCAAGCTCACCAGGGTCCTCGCCCACTACGGCGTCCACGACCTCGACCGCACGCCTGAGCTGGAGGCGGCGGTCTTCCGGATCTTCCTGGCCCAGCAGCAGATGAGCGCCGGCGTCGCGATCGTGTCGGAGCTGCTGCGCCATTGGCTGGCCGGCGCGCCGCCGTTCGAGTCGCTCAACGAGCGCGCCGGGCTCGGCCTGGAGCACCTGGTCGAGGCCACGCAGGTGCGCTTCCCCACGGTGTCCGACCTGGCCCGCGGCGTGGTGTTCCGCTGGTTCGCCCAGCCGCTGCTGCGCCGCAACCGCGCCAAGGTCTACGCCGCCGTACGTGACGACCTGCGCTACCTGGACGCCGACCCCGACGCGCCGGACCGCGCCGAGCGGATCCAGGCCATGGTGGCCAGCTCCGAGCCGCTGGTCCGGCTGATCGGCCAGCGGATCGGCCGGCCCGGGCTGGACCACGCGCCGCTGCTGGAGGTGCTGACCCGCCGCTACTACGGCAACCGCGGGCTGTCCGAGGTCACCGCGCGCGAGGTGGCGGGCTGCCCGTTCGTCACCGCCGAGCGCACCGGCGCGGACGGCGTGACCCGCGTGGTCACCACGGCGGTCGACATCGCCGCCCTGCCCGCGGCCATCGGCGCCGTCGGCACGTTCGCCACCGGCAGCGCCACCGATGGGGGGTTGGTCGCCGACCTCTACGTCACCTGGGAGGACCAGCCGGACGCCGACGCCATGGCTGCGCGGATCGGGCAGCTCCTCGCCGAGCACTCGCGGCCCGCGGGCGTCAGCCGGGTCACCACCACCGTCGTCGGCACCAGCGGCGCCGTGATGCATCACCACTTCACCTTCCGCCCCGACGGCGCGGGCTTCGCCGAGGACCGGCTGATCCGCGGCCTGCACCCGCAGATCGCGGAGCGCCTGCAACTGCAGCGGCTGCGTGAGTTCGACCTCACCCGGCTGCCGTCGGCCGACGAGGAGGTCTACCTGTTCAAGGCCGTGGCGCGGAGCAACCCGGCCGACGAGCGGCTCATCGCGATGGGCCAGGTCCGCGACCTGACGCCGCTGCGCGAGGCCGACGGCAGGCTGATCGCGCTGCCCGCCGTGGAGGACGCGCTCACCGCGGGCCTCGACGCGATCCGCAACATCCAGGCGCAGCGCCCCCAGAACAAGCGCTTCGACACCAACCGGATCATGATGTACGTCTGGCCGTCGACCGAGCTGTCCACCGACGAGCTCAACATGCTGGTCCAGCGCATCCTGCCGACCACGGCGGGCGCGGGGCTGGAGGAGGTCCAGTTCGTGGCCCGCCAGCGCAACGCCGCCGGCGAGCTGGCCGAGGTCGCCGTGCGGATCACCCTCGACCCGGGCCACGGCGCGAGCCTCGACGTCGGCAAGCCGTCGACGGAGCCGGTCCAGCCGCTGGACGACTACCGCCAGAAGGTGCTGCGCGCGGCCCGGCGCGGAAACGTCTACCCGTACGAGCTGACCGGCCTGCTCGCCGGGCCGGAGGGCAGCTTCGCCGAGCACGACCTCGACGAGGGCGGCGCGCTCGTGCCGGTCGACCGGCCCAAGGGCAAGAACTCCGCGGCGATCGTGGCGGGCGTCGTCACGACGCCGACCGAGCGGCACCCCGAAGGCGTCACCCGAGTGGTCCTGCTCGGCGACCCGACGAAGGCGCTGGGCGCGCTGTCGGAGCCCGAGTGCTCGCGGGTGATCGCCGCCCTCGACCTCGCCGAACGGATGCGGGTCCCGCTGGAGTGGTACGCGCTGTCGGCCGGCGCGCGGATCTCGATGACCTCGGGCACCGAGAACATGGACTGGGTCGCGGCCGCGCTCAAGCGGATCGTCACGTTCACCCAGGACGGCGGCGAGATCAACATCGTGGTCGCCGGGATCACCGTCGGCGCCCAGCCGTACTGGAACGCCGAGGCCACGATGCTCATGCACACCAAGGGCATCCTGGTGATGACGCCGGACTCGGCGATGGTGCTCACCGGCAAGCAGTCACTCGACTTCTCCGGCGGCGTGTCGGCCGAGGACAACTTCGGCATCGGCGGTTACGACCGCGTCATGGGGCCGAACGGCCAGGCGCAATACTGGGCGCCCAACCTGCCGGCCGCCCGCGACGTGCTCATGGCGCACTACGACCACACCTACGTCGTGCCCGGCGAGACCGCGCCGCGGCGGGCGCACACCATCGACCCGGCCGACCGCGACATCACCGAGTTCCCGCACATGATCGACGGCAGCGACTTTGCCACCGTCGGCCAGATCTTCTCCGCCGAACACAACCCCGACCGCAAGAAGCCGTTCGACATCCGCACCGTGATGCGTGCCGTGTCCGACCAGGACCACCCGGTGCTGGAGCGCTGGGCGGGCATGGCCGACGCGGAGACGTCCGCCGTACAGGACGTGCACATCGGCGGCCGGCCGGTCTGCCTGATCGGCATCGAGTCGCGCTCGGTGCCGCGGCGCGGCTTCCCGCCCACCGACGGCCCCGACACCTACACCGCGGGCACGCTGTTCCCGCGGTCGTCGAAGAAGACCGCGCGGGCGATCAACTCCGCGTCGGGCAACCGGCCGCTGGTGGTGCTGGCCAACCTGTCCGGGTTCGACGGCTCGCCGGAGTCGATGCGCAAGCTCCAGCTGGAGTACGGCGCGGAGATCGGCCGGGCGATCGTCAACTTCGACGGGCCGATCGTGTTCTGCGTGATCTCCCGTTACCACGGCGGCGCGTTCGTGGTGTTCTCCAAGGCGCTCAACCCGAACATGACCGTGCTGGCGCTGGAAGGCTCGTTCGCCTCGGTGCTCGGCGGCGCCCCGGCCGCCGCCGTGGTGTTCTCCGGCGAGGTGAACAACCGCACCGCGACCGACCCGCGGGTGACCGAGTTGCAGACGCGGGTCTCGGCGGCCAGCGGCGCCGAGCGGGCGGCGCTCAACGCCCAGCTCGCCGAGGTGCAGGCCGCCGTCCGGGCGGAGAGGCTCGGCGAGGTCGCCGCGGAGTTCGACCGGGTGCACAGCATCCAGCGCGCGGTCGAGGTCGGCTCGGTGGACGCGATCATCAGCGCCGCCGAGCTGCGGCCGCGGATCATCGAGGCCATCGAGCGCGCGATGGCCTGACCTTCACCCGGCCCTGTCGCCGGGTGTCACGGCACCCGGCCCCGTCAGCGGGGGTCGCGGCGCCCGGCTCCGTCAGCGGGTGTCACGGCGCAGCGGATGATCGGACGGGACCTCGACCAGCACGATGCGGTGCCCGTCGGGGTCCTCGATCCACAGCTCGATGAGGCCCCACGGCTCCAGCCGCGCCTCACGCACCACCGTGACCCCCGCCTCCCGGAGCCGTCCCTCCTCCTGCGCCACATCGCGTACCTGCAGCCACAGCGACAGCCCAGAAACGGCCCCGTCGTCGGAGTGCCCGGAGATCTCCAGGAACCCCTGGCCGAGGAAGAAGACCACGCCCGGGTGGTCGGCGGGGCCGAACTCGCGATAGACGGCCAGGCCGAGCGTCTCACGGTAGAAGCCGAGGCTCCGGGCGAGATCCTTCGGACGCAGCAGCACTCGATTGCTCAGCACCTCCATGCCCGACCTGTTCCCCGTCGGACCGGCGGAAACGCGGCACCACGATGTGAGCGACATCACCCGCCAACCGTGACACAACGGTGTCGCGGCCTCGCGACACGCTGGGCCGCATGAACGTACCCACCATTCACCTGATCGGTCAGGACCCCGACGAGCTGGCCGAGACCGTCGCCGTCAACGACCGCATGGAGAAGCTGCTCGACGGTCAGGTGCCGCTGCACGTCCAGGACGACCCCGTGGCGGCCCGCGAGTTCCAGCGCACGGGCGGAGGCGGGTTCCCCACCCTGCCGCGGGTTCCCGAGGCGAGCTGGCGCACCGTGACCACCTCCGACGGCGGCCGGCTCCCGCTCCGGGTCTTCCTGCCGCCGGACGGGCGCGCGCCGGAGGGCGTGTTCCTGCACTTCCACGGCGGTGGCGGGGTGATCGGCTCGGCGGACGGGCAGGATCCGCGCCTGCGCGACGTGGCCGCCAACTGCGGGGTGGCAGTGGTCAGCGTCGAGTACCGGCTCGCCCCGGAGCACCCCTATCCCGCCGGGAACGACGACGCCGAGCAGGCGGCCCTCTGGCTGCTGGCGAACGCCGCCGCCGAGTTCGGCACGGAACGGCTGCTCGTCGGCGGCGAGTCGGCCGGGGCGCGGCTGGCCGTCACCACGCTCCTGCGGCTGCGTGACCGGCACGCCGTGACACCCGCCGAGGCGTTCCTGGCCGCACAGCTCTCCTTCGGCGGCTATGACCTGGGCCATGGCACGCCGAGCAGCCGCGCGTCGGGCGACCGGAACCGGCTGATCAACCGGCCGATCCAGGAATGGTTCCGGAGCAAGCAGTTTCCGGGACTTTCGCCCGACGAACGCCTCGATCCCGACATCTCCCCCCTCTACGCGGACCTGCGTGACCTGCCCCACGCGCGGTTCACGGTGGGAACGGCCGATCCCGTCCTCGACGACACGCTGTTCATGGCGGCCCGCTGGGCGGCGGCGGGCAACACGGCCGAGCTGGTGGTGGCGGAAGAGGGCTGGCACGGGTTCACGCTGCATCCCACGGCGCTGGCCCGGGGCGAGCTGGCGGCCCAGGAGGAGTTCGTCCGCCGGCGGCTGCCCTAACCTGAGAACCCCGACCCGGATGACGCCATGAACCGTACCGAACGCCTCTACGCCCTGGTGGACGAGCTGCGCGCGGCCGCGCCCCGGCCGCGCACCGTGGGCTGGCTGGCCGACCGGTTCGGGGTGTCGCGGCGTACCGTGCAGCGTGATCTGCAGGCGCTGATGGAGGCCAGGGTGCCGGTGCGCGCGGAGGCCGGGCGGCACGGCGGCTGGTTCATCGACCGCGACACCGCCCTGCCGCCGATCAACCTCACCGCGGCGGAGGCGCTGGCGGTGGCCGCGGCGCTGGCCGGAGCCGAGCAGACGACGCCGTTCTCGGCCGCGGGGCCGGCCGCCATGCGCAAGCTGGCCGCCGCCCTGGGCGAGTCGGCCGTGGAGGAGGTGCGCGCCCTGACCGAACGCATCCACGTGCTGCCCGCCCGGACCGCCTCCGGCGTGCTCCCGGTCGTCGAGCAGGCGGTGGCCCGCCGGCGCGTCGTCTGGATCCGGTACGCCGACTCGGCGGGCCGGGAGAGCGAGCGCGAGGTCGAGCCGGGCGGGCTGCTCACCGCCTCGGGCGCGTGGTACCTGATCGGATGGTGCCGCAGCCGGCGGGCGGGGCGGGGCTTCCGCCTGGACCGCATCCTCGCCGCCGAGCTGCGGGACGAGCCCTGCCCGGCCCGTACGGTGTCGTCCCTGGACCACAGCCTGGCCGAACGCGTCCGTCAGGCCGACACGCTGCGCTCCCTCAGCTGGGAGAGCCCACCGCGCAGGCCCTGATGACGGTCTGGGTGAGGCCGGTGCCGGCGGTGTCCGCCATGGGCAGGACCCCCCCCTTGGCGATCAGCGGCCGGGCGTCGGACGGGATCACGTACAGATGGCCCCCGCTCATCTGCCCGGTGAACGTCACCTCCCGGTCCTGGCCGGGACCCGGTCGCCGGGTGATCAGGGTCACGGCGTTGTCCGCGAGGCCGGCCGGCGGTGGAGCGGCCGACGTGATGTGACAGGAGACTTGGCCGGCCGAGGTCGGCCGGCCAGGTCTCGTCAGCCGACGGCGTAGGCGCGGCTGATCGTCTGGGTGACGCGGTCACCCGCGCTGTCCGTCGCCGTGGCGCGGAGCGAGACGTACCCCGGGGTGCGGGGGTTGGGGAGCAGCACCGTCCAGCCGGTGCCGCCGGGGAGCACGGGGATCCGGCGCCAGGTCGCGCCGTCGTCGGCGGACATCTCCAGGGTGAGAGACCGCACCGCGGCCTTGGCGGCTCCGGGGTTCCGCTCGACCCGGACGGGGACCCGGGTCACGGATCCCGGACGGGCGCGGTTGGAGTCGTCGAGGCCGGCCGGTGCGTAGCGTAGCGCCATCAAGGGCAGGGGCGACGGTTTCGCCGTGCCGGCCGAGCGGAAGGTCCAGATGGTGTCCACCGCCGTGGTGAGGGCCGTGTGGGGTGCCTGCCTGCGTACCGACGCGGTCAGCGTGTAGGTGTCCGCGGCCTCCGGGAGCCGCGCCGACAGCAGGCATTTGCCCGGTTCCGCGGGCGCGCAGCCGGTCACGTCGGCTTTCGCGATCACCTCGCCGTTCCGGGCGAGGGTGAGCGCGCCGGTGGCCGCGGCGTCGGCGCCGCTCCGCCCGGGGGCGCCGTCGCTGAACAGCTGTGCGGCCGAGACATTCAGCTCGTTTCCGGTACGTTCGCCGCCGCCGGCGGCGAACCCGGGTCCGGTGACCGCGGCGTTCCACACCTCGCGTACCGGTCCCCGATCCAGGCGGCCGCTGGTGCCGGTCAGCGTGGCGGTGCCGGTCCGGAAGTCGCTGTCCCAGACGAATCCCGGGGTCCGGTAGTTCGTCATGGAGCCGGGGAGATCGACGGCGGGCGACGGGACCGTGAAGGCCCAGTCCATACCGGGCATGCGGGGTCCGGTGGCCGCCACGCCCCGGCCCGGCACGCCCGAGGCGCGGTAGGTCTCGCTCACCTTCACCAGGTCGGCCGTCCGCGCGGTGTAGGCAGGGTCGTCCGGAATGCCGCCGACCCGGTAGTCGACCAGGTCGTACCGGTAAGGGCTGGGCGAGGTGTCCTTCTTGTGCCAGACGGTGCTGGTCATGTAGCGCAGCTCGGGCTGGCGTACGGGGAGCACGAAGAAGCTCCGGCCGGGGTCTCCGACGGCTATCCAGCCGAAGTACCAGGTCCCGTTGGCCAGGGTGAGACCCTGGATCTGCTCCGGCACGGCGGTCGGATCGTCCACCGCGAACCGGATCTGCTTGGCCTGGCGCGCGTCCAGCACCACCTTCTGATCGTCGTTGCCGACGTAGACCGGGACGTGCGCGGTCGTGGCGGCGGTGGCTTCATACACGTCCGCGTAGAGGTTCCAGCGGCCCTTGGGCAGGCGGACCTTGGCCGTTCCGCGCTCGAACATGATGAGTTGGGAACCGCCGGTGACGAGGTTGTAGAACTCGCCGAAGCCCGAGGCGGGGCCGCCGTCCCGGGTGATGCCGGTGACGGTCACGTCGGCCGATTCCGGCTCCACGTACGCGCCGGCCAGGGTGCGGATGACGGTGTCGCCCGAGGTGGCGGTGACGACGCCGGTGTGCTCACCGGTGCTCTTGCCCTCGGCGTCGATGGTGAGCGTGACCTGCGCCTCCGCTCCCGCCGGCACCTGCAGCCGGTCCGTGGACAGTTTCAGCACGTCGCCCGTGACGGCGAGGTCCAGGGTGACGGGGGAGTCGCCGGAGTTGGCGTAGGTGAGGGTCCTGGTCGCCTGCCGGCCGTCCGTGCCGTCCCAGGGGAAGGCGGCCCAGGCGGTGCCCGGTACGGCGACGACCGGCTGTGCCAGCGCGCGGACCAGGTCCACCCGTCCGCCGCCCTGGTCGAAAGGCGTGGCGCCCGGGGTGGAGGCGGCGCTGCCGATCAAGGCGGCCTTGAGTCGTTCACCGGTCCAGCCGGGATGACGCTGGGCGAGGATCGCGGCGGCCCCCGCCACGTGCGGCGCGGCCATAGAGGTGCCGTTGTGCGCGATGTAACCGCCGCCGACGGCCGCCGCCGTGATCTCGACACCGGGGGCGGTGATCTCCGGCTTGATCGCGTGGTCGCCCAGCCGGGGACCGCGGCTGGAGAACCCGGCCAGCTGGTCCGTACGATCCACCGCGCCGACGGTCAGGGCCGCGTCGGCGCTGCCCGGGCTGCTCACGGTGCCCGGACCGCCGTTGTTGCCCGCGGCCACGACGAACAACGCGCCGGTCCGCGCCGAGAGCGTGTTGATCGCCTGTTCCAGCGGGTCGAGGTCCATGGTGTCGGCCCCGCCGATGCTCATGTTGACGATCTTCGCTTTGACCTCGGTGGCCGCCCACTCCATGCCCGCCAGCAGGGCGGAGTCGGTGATGCCCTCGGCGCCGCCGACCTTGCCGACGGCGAGCCTGGCCCCCGGCGCCACGCCGCGGTACTTCTCCCCGGCGCCCGCGATGATCGAGGCGACGTGCGTGCCGTGGCCGAACGTGTCGCGCGGGTCGGAGTCGCCGGTGAAGCTGCGCGCCTGCGTGACCACGCTCTTGAGGTCCGGGTGGTCGGGGTCGTAGCCGCTGTCGAGCACGGCGACCGTGACGCCCTCTCCGGTCATGCCCTGCTTCCACGCCTCGGTGGCGCCGATCTGCTTGACGCTCTGGTCGAGCGTGAACGAGCGGCGCCCGTCCAGCCAGATCCTCGTCCTGCCCGCGGTCTGGGCCCGGGATCGGCCGATCAGGTCCTTCCAGGACTCTCCCGCGCCCTTCTTGGGCAGCCGCAGGGCGGTCATCCCGAGCGCGGCGAGTCGCGCGGTCTGCTGCGCGGCCTTCAGCGGCGACGCCGGATCCGCGCCCGTCTGGGTGATGAGCGGGATGTCCGCTCTGTCCGCGTCGCCCAGCCGCCACCGCAGGAGCTGGGTGACGTCAAACAGGCGCCTGTCCAGAACGCCCGCGGCCACCAGCGGCATCGCGTCGGAAGGGATCACGTGGAGGTGTCCGTCGCGGTACTGCGTGAAGTACCTCACCTGCCGGCCCGGTCCGGGCTCCACCCGGTGGCCGCGGCCCGTCACGACGACGCGGTCGCCGGTCAGGAGGGTGACGCTGCCGGCCTCTTGCGCGGCGCTCGCACTGTCACCGGGAACAGGCTGCTGAACGGCCGCCAGACCGACCGTGCCGGCCAGTACCGCGGCCATCAGCCCACTGCCTAAGCTCATGTCCTACCTTTCGGTGGTCAAAGATGATCCATGCCCAGCCGTTGCCCGGCGGACGGCATGGTCCGCCGGGCAACGGTGCTCAGAGCGCGAAGTCCAGCGCGAACTCCTGGTACACCCGCTCCTCGATCGCCCGCGCCCGGGGCGCGTACGCCGGGTAGAAGGCCTTGCCGCACTCCAGGTCGGCCAGCGCCGCCGTGACCTCCTTGTCCAGGTACGGCTTGGCCTGCTCGGGCGTCAGCCGAGGCATCACGACGGCCCCCTTCGGCAGCGAGCCCTTGCTCTGGGCTCTGGCGACCTCGGTGGCCTCCTTCGCGAACGTGGCCCGTCCCCGGCCGGCCAGCACCGACGGCCTGGTCTCGGCGACCTTCAGGCAGCCTCCGAACTCCTTGCCCAGCGCGGCCACCTTGGCGTCGGCGTCGAGCTCGCGCAGCCCCTTGGCGAGCGCCGAGTTCACGTCGGCGAGGAAGTCGTCCTGCGAGGTCACCGTCTTGCCCAGCACGGTCTTGACGGCCTTGGCGAAGCACTTGTCGTCCGCCGCCCGCCAGGCCTGGAGGTCCTTGGCCGACAGCGACATGAGGAGCTTGTCGTTCCTGCTCTCTCCCATGTCCCGGTCGACCGCGGGGTCGCCGGGGAAGACGAGCCTGGACCAGACGCCGAAGCCGTACTTGGCGCGGTAGGCCCGCATCGCCTCGTGGTCGCCCGCGAGCCGGGCGCGCTCGTCCTTCGTCCGGTCGCGCTTGATGACCTTCTCCGGCAGGTACGCGAGCCCCTGCTCCTTCATGCAGGCGGCCCGCATCGACTCGATCCTGGCCTTGTTCTCGTACGCGGCCTCGGTCCCCGGCGTGGCCGTGGCCAGGCCGCCGAACGAGGTCGCGAGCAGGGCGGCGGCGACCGCCTTGGCAATGAACATGATGATTTCCCTTCGTTTTCCGGACATGCGAAACAGAACTCCCGGCGCGAAAGGCGCCGGATCGGGGGAAGGTCTCAGCAGGGGATGCGCAGCCGCGACGCCTTGGGCGACACCTCCGGCAGGGCGGTGACCAGATCGACGGTCAGCACGGCGGTGCCCGTCACCGTCCCCTTGCGGGAGGTGTAGACGCCCTCGGGCATCTTGACCTGGATGTCCCTGGTGTTCACCGTGCGTTCGCCCAGGTAGTGGTAGGTCCGCCGATCGAAGATCAGCTCGGAGCGGCGGCCGTCGCCCTCGTCCATGGCCACGGCGACGCCCGGCCGGCCCGCCGCGTCCACGGCATCGCCGATCAGGCGGATCCCCTTCAGCTCGGACGCCACCCGGAAGAGCGCGGCACTCAGGCTCGGACGCACCACCGACTCCGCGACCAGCTGCTTGAGCTCGGCCCACATCCGCGCCGGGTCCCGGCCGGTCCGGGCCGCGAGCTTCGCGCGTACCGCTTCGACGTCGGTGGGCCAGGCGCCCAGCCGCACGTAGGCGCGCTGTCCGGGGCAGGAGGACTCGTACAGGGTGTCCTCGGCGCCTCTGTCCCACAGCCACCGGGGCACCGGGTCGCCCGTGACGGACTCGGCCCGATCCCGGAGCAGCCAGGGCTTGCCGGGGTCCGCGGGTTCCCAGCGCTCCTCGACCGCCGTCACCACGTAACCCAGCACCGGCCCGCCCGACGGGTCGCGCGTGTTGCGCGGGTCCTGGGTCCGCCTCTTCGTGTGCACGTACTGGCCGGGCCCGGGCACCAGGTCCCGCTGGTCGGCGGCGGCCCGGGCGGCCCGCTCCAGCACCGCCTGGGCGTTGGCCGGCGGCGTGGCCGACCCGCCCAGGACCACCTGCCCCGCGATGATCACAGCGGTGAGCGCCGTCGCCAGCAGGCCGACGGCGGCCAGCCGGAAGGCGTACCGGCGCCGTGGTCGTGTGCGCGGCGGGGCCGCCGCCCGGGCCAGCAGGGCGACGCGGGCGGCGGCCAGGTCACGCTCGGTGGCCTCGGGCGTGTCCGCCCACAGGCGGTCGAGCTCCGCCATCTCATCCATGATCGGTTCCCTCCAGGGCCTGGCGGACCTTCTTGCGCGCCCGGTTGAGCCGCGAGCGGACCGTCCCGACCGGGATGTCCAGCGCGACGGCCACTTCCTCGTACGTCAGCCCGACCCACGCCACCAGCAACAACGCGTCCCGGTCCCCGGTGCGCAGCCGGGCCAGCGCGGCGACCAGCGGCCGGTTGACCGCCAGCGTCGCGACGCCGTCCTCGACCAGGCCGCCGCCGATCTCCGCCGGGTCCAGGCCGCCACGCGCGTACGCCCGGTACCTGGCCAGCTCCCGGCGGTGCCGCTTGCCGATCACGTTCGAGGCGATGCCGTACAGCCAGGGCCGGGCGTCGTCCTGGCCGGGCTGATAGCGGTGCCGGTGCTCGAAGGCCGCCAGGAACGTCTCCGACACCACGTCCTCGGCCGCGTCGGCGCCCAGCCTGCGGGCGGCGTAGCGGTGCAGCGCGGGGGCATGGCGGTCGAACAGCACGGCGAACACCTCGGGCTCCTCCCGGGACCTGCGGATCAGGTCCGGGTCGGCGGCCTCGGCCGTCGCCGGTTCTGCCATGAAACGGTCAGCTCCTTCATGCGGTGCCTTCCTCATTGGGCACGGTCGCCTGTACTTACCGCCACGGCGCGAAAGAGTTCACGGACGACTCCGATGCCATGACCGCTTTGGGCGGGAGCGCCCGGCGGATGTGGCACCATCGAATCGGCACCGCGGCGCGCGGGCGGGTCGCTCGGGCAGACGGGCCAGCACGGTGGAGGCCGGGAAGCGAAGGACATGAATCGGGCACCAGGCATGGTGGATGTGGCACGCGAGGCGGGCGTGTCGCACGTGACCGTCTCCCGCGTCCTCAACGACCACCCGTCCGTCCGCCCGGAGACCCGGGCTCGCGTCGAGGCCGCCATCGAGAAGCTCGGCTATCGCCGTAACAGCGTCGCCCGCGCGCTCAAGAGCCGTCGTTCCTCGACGATCGGGGTGGTGCTCGCCGGGGCCGAGCTGTACGAGCTGCCGCGCGTCCTGCGGGGCGTGCAGACGGCGGCGCAGCGGGCCGGATACTGGGTCAATATGGCCAGCTGGCAGGGCGGCACCACCAGAGACCTGGCCGAGACCCTGCAGCGGCTCACCGACCAGGCGGTCGAGGCCATCGCGGTCATCGCCGACCGGCCCATGGTGATGGACGCCCTGGCCGACATCGTGACCGGCGTGCCGATGACGGTGGTCATGTCCGGCAACGTGCCCAACCCGGACGTCGGCTTCGTCGAGCTCGATCAGGAGCTGGGCGCGCGGCTCGCCGTACGGCATCTGGTGGAGCTGGGGCATCGCCACATCGTCCACCTGACCGGCGCGCTGCGCACCTTCGACGCCCGAGCCCGCGTCGAGGGCTGGCGGGCCGCGCTGGAAGAGGCGCCGGAGGCCGGCGGCGAGTTCTTCGAGGGCGACTTCACCGGCAACAGCGGCTACCGGCTGGCCCACTACCTCGTCACCCGCCGCACCGGCGAGCCGCCGACGGCGATCTTCGCCGGCAACGACCAGATGGCCATGGGGGTGCTGGCGGCCTTCGCCGAGCTCGGCGTGAAGGTGCCCGGCGACGTCTCGCTCGTCGGTTTCGACGACATCGCGGGAGCGGCCTATCAGGTGCCCGCGCTGACCACGGTCCGCCAGGACTTCGTCGCTCTCGGCGCGCGCTGCATCGAGCAGGTGCTGCGCATGATGCAGGGTGAGCCGGCCTCATGCGAGCGGATCGCTCCCGAGCTCGTGATCCGGCGCAGCACGGCGCCGCCCAAGCCGCCCCGCTAGGCGCAACGCCGCCCGAGCCGACCCGCCAGGCGCAGCACGGCTCTGCCCAAGCCGCCCCGCTAGGCGGCCGTTTCGGGGTCGGGCTGGTAGTCGAACCAGTGGACCCGCGCCCGTCCGTCGCTCGCGTGGCCGTTGCCGGTGGCGTACAGGCCCAGATAGACCCCGACGAAACCGCCCGCGCGCTCGGTGCTGAAGAAGGACCGTTCGATCGTGGCCAGGCTGATCCACTGCGCCGCGGTGAGGTCCCTGACGCGGAAGGTGTAGCCGGCCTCGTCTCCGTCGACCGCCAGCAGTACCTCGCCGGTCGAGACCGGGACCGAGGCCCGGCGGGTGCTCGTGCCCGCCTCCCGGACCGTCAGCACGACCTGCGCCTGCCCGACGCCGTCCACGGTGAGGGAGAGCGTGGCGTGGTGGTCCTGGTGCTGGAAGACGGCCAGGCCGGCCTCCTCTGACGGGCGGGCCGCGGCGAAGCTGATCCGGGTCCGCGCGCCGAAGCGGACGTGCTGCTGGCGCCGGCCGAGGAAGGCCGGCACGCCGGTGGAGCTGAGGGCCTCGGGGGCGAGGCCGAGGTCGAGCCCGGACCCGTCGGCCGTGGGCCGGACGCGGTCGCCGGCGGGACCGCGCAGGCTGTTCCACTCCAGCCCGCCGAAGTGCGCCCGGCCGGCCGGTACGGCGGCGTCGCCGTCCGGTCGGCCGGACGCGATCGACGGGAGCCGCTCCGACAGCCGCACGGCTCCCGATTCGGGGGCGAAGACGGGCCCGTGGGCGGTCCAGGTCACGGGCACGAGGAAGACCTCCCTGCCCAGCGTGTGGGTGCCCGCGATCGGCCGCACGCCGAGCGTCACCGCCCACCACTCGCCGACGGGGGTGTCCACCAGGTCGGCGTGGCCGACGTTGTGGATGGGCTCGCCCGGTCCGCGGTGCCGGTGGGTCAGCAGGGGGCTGCGCGGGTCGGTGACGTAGGGTCCGGTGACGGTGCCGGAACACGCCGCGGTGACGCTGTGGTTGCTCTCGGTGCCGCCTTCCGCGGCGATCAGGTGGTACACCCCGTTGCGTTTGTACAGGTGCGGCGCCTCCACCCACGCCCCGCGCACCGCGCCCTGCCACAGCACGTGCGTGGGGCCGACGAGCTTGAGCCGGTCCAGGTCGAGTTCGCGCATCCACAGCTCGCCGGGACCGCCCTGGACCGCGTCGCGGCAGGCGGTGAGCCAGCACCGGCCGTCGTCGTCGAAGAACAGCGACGGGTCGATGCCCTCGGCCTCCAGCGGCACGGGGTCCGACCACGGCCCGGCGGGGTCGTCGGCGGTCACGACGAAGGTGAGGCTGCCCTGCCGGTTCACGGCCAGCGTGGAGACCACGTAGAAGGTGCCTTCGTGGTGGCGGATGGTCGGTGCCCAGACGCCGTCGGAGACGTCCAGGCCCTCCAGCGCGAGCAGTCCGGGCCGGTCCAGCACATGCGTGAGCTGACGCCAATGCACCAGGTCACGGCTGTGGAAGAGGGGCAGTCCTGGAAAATAGGTGAATGACGAGGTGACCAGGTAGAAGTCCTCGCCGACCCGGCAGATCGAGGCGTCCGGATAGCACCCGGGCAGGACCGGGTTGCGGAAAGCAGGCACGGGGGCTCCGAGAGATCTCACAAAGAGGGGGCTTGACAGGATGACAACGTTAACATCAGGTTAGATCCCAACGCACGACCCGGCATTCCCGCCGAGGCGCACCACCCCTTGCCCAGGAGATCGTCATGACCCCACCGACCCCGCCCCGACGCCGCCGACCCCGGACGAAGCTCGGCGCCGCGGCGCTGGCGCTCGCCCTGGCGGCGTCGCTGGCCGCCTGCTCGTCCGCCGACACCCCCTCCCCGAACACGGCGGCGAGCGCGAGCGGGCCGGTCACGCTGCAGGTCTGGACCTGGAACTTGAAGGGCGGCGACCCGGAGGCCGAGGCGATCATCGCTAAGTACCACCAGGAGAACCCCAACGTCACGATCAAGCTGTCGGAGGTCGGCGGAACCTCCGACACCGCCTCCAAGCTGCTGGCCGCCGACAAGGCCGGCGACACCCCCGACGTCGTGCAGCTGGAGTACCGCGCCGTGCCGGCCATGGTGGTCTCCGGAGCCGTGAAGGACATCACCGCCGACGTGGCGTCCGCCAAGTCGGGCATCGACCCCAACATCTGGGCCCTGACCACCTTCAACAACCAGGTCTACGGCGTGCCCCAGGACATCGGGCCGATGGCGTTGACCTACCGCAAGGACCTGTTCGACAAGTACGGCGTCAAGGTCCCCACCACCTGGGCCGAGTACGCCAAGGCCGCCGAGCAGATCCACAAGAAGGACCCCGACGCCTACATCGCCAGCTTCGCCGCCAACCAGCTCGAGTTCTTCGCCGCCCAGGCCACCCAGGCCGGTGCCCAGTGGTGGAGCACCGACGGCAACGCCTGGAAGGTCGGCATCGACGGCGAGCCGTCCCTGAAGACCGCCGACTTCTGGGAGGACCTCGTGAAGCGGGACCTGGTGAAGGTCGAGCCGCTGCTCACGCCGGAGTGGAACGCCCAGGTCAACAAGGGCAAGATCCTGAGCTGGGCCGCCGCGGCCTGGGCACCCAGCGTCATCTACTCGGTGGCGCCCGACACCGCCGGCAAGTGGGAAACCGCGCCGCTGCCGCAGTGGACGCCCGGCAACCCCGCCGTCCCGTTCCTGGGCGGATCCGCCTACCTGGTGCCGGCCAAGTCGAAGCACGCCAAGGAGGCCGCGGCCTTCGCCGCCTGGCTCGGCGCCTCCGACGAGGGCTCCAAGCTGCAGCTCACGCTCGACATCTAT
The DNA here is from genome assembly GCF_053603495.1 of Nonomuraea sp. NPDC004186. Taxonomy (NCBI): domain Bacteria; kingdom Bacillati; phylum Actinomycetota; class Actinomycetes; order Streptosporangiales; family Streptosporangiaceae; genus Nonomuraea; species Nonomuraea sp. NPDC004186. Next base: position 125,870 of record NZ_JBSGFQ010000014.1, read on the forward strand.
CCCGGCGGGAACGCCGGGCGCCAGGCGACGCTGACCCACGAGCCGCCTAAGCTGATGCCGCAGCAGAAGGACTTCTACCAGGTCACCGACCAGGTGATCAAGAACACGACCATCCCGGTGACCTGGGGACCCAACGTGAACATCGCGCAGAGCGCCTTCGGTGACGCGCTCAACAAGGCGGCGCTCGACAAGACGTCCTTCCGCGCGGTGTACCAGGCCACGCAGCAGGCCGTCGTCGCCGACCTGCAGAAGTCCGGCTACACCGTCACCAAGTAAGACGCCGAGGGCCCGGCCGGGCCCTCGGCTCGACCCCTTTCTGGACGTCTCATGACCGCCAGCTCCGCCGGGCGACGCCTGCGCGTCCGCGCCGTCGCCACCCCGTGGCTGTTCGCCACGCCCGCGATCGTCTTGTTCACCCTGTTCCTGATCGTCCCGATCGGTTACGCCGTCTACCTGAGCTTCCGCGGCTTCCGCATCGAAGGCGGGGGCGCGTTCGGGCGGCGGGTGGAAGCCTTCATCGGGTTCGACAACTACGCCGCCGCGCTCTCCGACCCCGAGTACGTCGCCGGGCTCGGCCGCGTCCTGCTCTACGGCGTCATCGCCATCCCCAGCGTGCTGGGCCTGGCCCTGCTGTTCGCGCTGCTGCTCGACACCCCCAGGGTGCGGGCGCGCGGCTTCACCCGTACCGCGATCTTCCTGCCGTACGCGGTGCCCGGCGTGATCGCCAGCCTCCTGTGGGGCTTCCTGTACCTGCCCAGCACCAGCCCCATCACCTACCTCGCCAGGCAGCTGAATGCCGGGCCGCTGGACTTCTTCGGCTTCCCCGCCCTGTACTTCTCGCTGGCCAACATCGCGCTGTGGTCCGGCGTCGGCTTCAACATGATCATCATCTTCACGTCGCTGCGCGCCATCCCCACCTCCGTCTACGAGGCGGCCCGCATCGACGGGGCGAGCGAGTGGCAGATCGCCTGGCGCATCAAGATCCCGCTGGTCGCCCCCGCGCTCGTGCTCACCGGCCTGTTCTCCGTGATCGGCACCCTGCAGCTCTACAGCGAGCCGGCCACGCTACGGCCGATGACGACCACGATCAGCTTCACCTGGGTGCCGCTGATGAAGATCTACCAGGAGGCGTTCACGAACGACAACCTCGGCGGGGCCGCGGCCGCCTCCGTGGTGCTGGCGGTGGGCATCCTGGTCATCTCGCTGCTGCTGCTGCGGTTCTTCCAGCGCCGGACCTTCGGAGACAACGCATGACCGCCGTATCCCGCACCGGTGACCGCCAGTTCCACCGCCGCCGCCCGGCGGCGGCGCGGCGGCCCCGCCTCCCGCTGATCGTGCTGCTGCTCGGCGCGCTGTACTGCCTGACCCCGGTGGCCTGGGTGGTCATCGCCGCCTCCAAGACGTCGCGCGAGCTGTTCACCACCTTCTCCTTCGCCCCCGGCACCGGCCTCCTCGAGAACCTGGCCAACCTCAGCGCCTACGGCGGCGGCCAGTTCTGGAAGTGGGGGCTCAACTCGCTGCTCTACGCCGGCGTCGGCGCGATGCTGTCGACGCTGGTGTCGGCCATGGCCGGCTACGCCCTGGCCAAGTTCCGCTTCCGCGGGCGCGAGGTCCTGTTCTCCGTGATCCTCGCCGGCGTGCTCGTGCCCGGCATCGTGCTGGCCGTCCCGCAGTATCTGCTGATGTCCGCCGTCGGCCTGGCCGGGACCCACTGGTCGGTGCTGCTGCCGGTCATCATCAACCCGTTCGGCATCTTCCTGTGCCGGGTCTTCGCCGCCGCCTCAGTGCCGGAGAGCACGCTGGAGGCGGCGCGCCTGGACGGCGCCGGGGAGACCCGGATCTTCGGCACCATCGTGTTGCCCATGATGGTGCAGGGGCTGGTCACGGTGTTCCTGCTGCAGTTCGTCGGCATCTGGAACAACTTCCTGCTGCCCTTCATCATGCTCTCCGACCAGGACAAATATCCGATCACCCTGGGCCTGTACACGTTCCTGGGCAAGGGCGCGGGCGATGGGGACCTGTACTCGCTGGTCATCATGGGCTCGGCCGTCTCCGTCATCCCGCTGATCGCCCTCGTTCTGGTGCTGCAGCGGTTCTGGCGCGCGGACCTGCTGGCCGGCGGACTGAAGGGATGACCCACCGATGAAGTTCACCGACGGGCTCTGGCAGCTGCGCCCCGGCGTCACCGCGCTGTACGCGGCCGAGGCGTACGACATCGCCACCGAGGAGGGCGCGTTCACCGTGACCGCGCCCACCACCGTCATCCACCGCCGCGGCGACACCCTCAACCGGCCGGTCCTCTCGCTGAGGCTGTCGTCACCGCTGGCGAACGTCATCCGCGTCCGCATCGACCACCACACGAGCGACGGCCGCGGCTTCGACCTCGTCGGCGCGGAGGCCGGCCACGGAATCGTCAAAACGGACGAATCGACGACCCTCACCAGTGGCACGCTGAGCGCGACCATGGCACCCGGAGCCCCCTGGAACCTGTCGTTCCACGCGGACGGGCGCCCGCTGACCTCCAGCGGTCACAAGTCCATCGGCTACTTCCGGCTCGCCGGGGACGCGCAGGTCGATCCGGCGCCGGTCGGCGGCGCCCGCGCCTCCGTCCACCTCGCCCAGCAGCTCGCGCTGGACGTGGGCGAGGTGGTCTACGGGCTGGGGGAGCGCTTCGGGCCGCTGGTCAAGAACGGCCAGACGGTGGAGATCTGGAACGCCGACGGCGGGACCTCCTCGGAGCAGGCCTACAAGAACGTGCCGTTCTACCTCACCAACCGCGGATACGGCGTCTTCGTGAACCACCCGGGGCACGTCTCGTACGAGATCGGGTCGGAGACGGTGCAACGCGTGCAGTTCTCGGTCGCGGGGGAGAGCCTCGAATACTTCGTGATCTACGGGCCCACCCCCAAGCAGATCCTGGAACGCTACACCGCGCTCACCGGCCGCCCCGCGCGCCTGCCCGCCTGGTCCTACGGCCTGTGGCTGTCGACCTCGTTCACCACCGACTACGACGAGCAGACGGTGACCTCGTTCATCGACGGCATGGCCGAGCGCGACCTGCCGCTGTCGGTCTTCCACTTCGACTGCTTCTGGATGCGCGAGTTCAACTGGTGCGACTTCCAGTGGGACCCGCGGGTCTTCCCCGACCCCGAGGGCATGCTGGCCCGCCTGCACGCCAAGGACCTGCGCGTCTGCGTGTGGATCAATCCGTACATCGCCCAGCGCTCACCGCTGTTCGCCGAGGCCGCTGAGCGGGGCTTCCTCCTGAAGCGCCCGGACGGGTCGGTCTGGCAGTGGGACCTGTGGCAGGCCGGCATGGGACTCGTCGACTTCACCGACCCCGACGCGACCCGCTGGTTCCAGTCGAAGCTGCGCGCGCTGCAGGACCAGGGGGTCGACGCGTTCAAGACCGACTTCGGGGAGCGCATCCCGCTCGACGTCGCCTACTTCGACGGCTCCACCCCCGAACGCATGCACAACCTCTACACGCACCTCTACAACACGGCGGTGTTCGAGGTGCTCGAAGAGCGCCGGGGCCGGGGTGAGGCGGTGCTGTTCGCGCGGTCGGCGACCGCGGGCGGCCAGCGGCTGCCGGTGCACTGGGGCGGCGACTCGGGATCGACGTACGGGTCCATGGCGGAGAGCCTGCGCGGCGGCCTGTCACTCGCGTTCTCCGGGTTCTCCTTCTGGAGCCACGACATCGGCGGCTTCGAGGGCACTCCCGACCCCGGCGTGTTCAAGCGCTGGGTCGCCTTCGGGCTCATGTCCTCCCATTCGCGGCTGCACGGCTCCACCTCCTACCGCGTTCCGTGGGCCTTCGACGAGGAGGCCGTGGAGGTGACCCGGCTGTTCACGAAGCTCAAGCTGCGCCTGATGCCGTACCTGTTCCAGGCGGGCGTCCAGGCGCACGAGAGCGGGACACCCGTGATGCGGCCCATGGCGATGGAGTTCCCCGGCGACCGCAACGCCGCCCACCTCGACACCCAGTACATGTTCGGCCCGGACCTGCTCGTCGCGCCCGTCTTCACCCCCGACGGGACGGTGGAGCTCTACCTGCCCGACGGCACGTGGACGAGCTACCTGACGGGGGAGCGCGTCGAGGGCGGGCGCTGGCGCACCGAGCGGCACGGCTTCACCTCGATGCCGATCTACGTGCGCGAAGGAGCCGTCCTGCCCGTCGGCGCCAGGGACGACCGGCCGGACTACGACTATCTCGACGGCCTGACCCTGCGCGTCTACCCGGGGCCGGACGGGGAGACCACCCTCACCGTCACCGATCATGCCTCCGGCGAGCCCGCCCGGTTCACCGTCACCCGCTCCGGTGGCGAGGTGCGGGTCTCCTCCTCCCTCGCCTCCGGCTGGACGTACGAACTCGCCTGACGGCGCGGTCAGCGCACGGGGAGGAGCACCGCCGACGGGTGTTGCGGGTCGTGGAAGACCTGCTGGTCGGCGGTGCGGAGGGTGGTGGCGGTGGCCCGGGGCTCGCCGGTGCCGGGGTTGCGGTTGTAGCGGGGGAAGGCGCCGCTGGAGACCTGGACGCGGATGCGGTGGCCGCGCCTGAAGCGGTACGCAGTCGGCCACAGGGTCACCGTGGCGGGGGTGATCTCATCGGCGCCGGTGAGGCTGATCAGGCCGTCGCAGACGTTGGTGGAGCGGCCGTCGGCGTCGACGTCGCACAGCCGGACGAAGACGTCGGCGTGGGGGAGGCTGGAGCGGAAGAAGATCTCGGCGCTCACCTCGCCGACGACCTCGGCGTCCTCCTCCAGCACGGACGTCGTGTACGTGAGGACGTCGGGCCGGGCCTCCAGGGCGGCGTTGTCGACGCGGCCGGCCTGCTCACCGAAGGCCATGCGGACGCCGCCGAGGGCCGGAGTGGGGTCGGCCGGGTCGTAGCGGTAGCCGTCGGGGGGCGAGCCGGCGGGAGCCTCGGTGGACAGGGCGCCGCCGGGCTGGAGATGGAAGCGCCGGGGCTCGTATCCCGGCGGCGGCCAGGACGGGAAGTCGCGCCACTTCTCCTCGCCCATGACGAACAGGCGTACCGGGGCGCGCTCGGCCGGCTCCTCGCCCCGGGCCAGCGCCAGGCCGAAGTCGAGGGCCTCGGCGGCGGCCGTCTGCCCGACACCCATGGAGATGTGGGCCCAGGGGCCGACGGTGAGGCGGGCGAGGGGGTGCCCGGCGTCCTGCAGGGCCCGGTGGTCGCGGAGCTGGCCGGGCAGGAAGATGTCGTACCAGCCGCCGACGCTGCTCACCGGCACCTGGATGTCCGGGACCCGGTGCCGGTGGTCCAGGCCCTGCCAGAACGGGCTGCCGGCGTCGTGGGCGAGGATGTTCTGGATGTAGTCGTCGTGGTGGCCCAGGGCGGCGGTGTCGGCCTGGGCCAGCGGCAGCGTGCGCAGGGCACGCCGGACCTTCTTCGCCCGGAGCAGCTGGCGCGGCATGGCGAGCGGGCGTTCCTGGCCGGCGACCTGGACGCCCCAGACGAACGGGGTCTCCAGGGAGAAGGCGTCCCCGCGCAGGAAGTCCAGGGTGAGCGCCGATTCGGAGACCCCGGGGATCATGGCCTTGACCTGGGGCGGTAGGGCGTCGGCGACCGCCCACTGGACGAAGCCGAGGTAGCTGGAGCCGTACAGGATCATCGACTCGCCGAACCACGGCTGCCGGATCACCCAGTCGAGGGTGTCGAGGCCGTCCTCGCGCTCGCGGCGCAGCGGGTCGAAGGGGCCCTCGGAGCCGAAGGTCCCGCGGGTGCTCTGGATCAGCACCTGGAAGCCCCGTTCGGCCAGCGGGCGGGCCATCGGGCCGGCGGTCAGGGCGGCCCGGCCGTAGGGGGCGCGGATGAGCGCGGTCGGCAGGCCGTCGCCGCCAGACTTGGGCGCCCAGCGGTCGGCCAGCAGGACGGCTCCGTCGCGCATCGGCACGCGCAGGTCGCGCTCGATCGTCAGGTCCCTGGTGAGGGGCGGAGGCAGGCGCAGCAGGCGCTGGACGAGATGGCTGTTCAGGTTCATCGCGGGCGACCTCCGGGGATGCGGGCGAGGGTGGTCGAGAGGCGCAGCAGGCGATCGGCCAGTTCGCCGGGGTCGAGGGGGTCGTCGGCGTCGATCAGCCAGTCGTTGACGATCGTGCCGGTCCCGCCCGCGATCAGCGCGGCCAGGTCCTGCGCGGTGGCGTCGTCGAGGTCGCCGAACACCTCGCGCAGGCCCGTCACGGTGATGAGCGAGCCGAACAGCCTGTTCAGGTCCCGGGTCATCGGGAACGCGCAGGATCCGGTGAGCATCGCGCGGTAGAAGGGCCGGTGCCGGGCGAAGTGCCGGGCCATCGCCAGCATGCGCGCGCGAGGCGGCGCGCCCTCGTCCCCGGCCTCGGGGAGGAGCTCCCGTTCGACCAGGTCGGTCGCGGCCGCCACGAGGAGCGCGTCACGGTCCCCGAACTGCAGGTACACCAGTTGCCGGCTGACGTCCGCGGCGTCGGAGAGCTCGCCGACGGGAAGGGCCGTGGTGCCGCGCTCGGAGACCAGGCGTACGGCGGCGGCCATGAGGGCGGCACGGGAGCGGCGCACCCGGCGGTCTTGTCGATCCTGCACCCCCGCAACTCTAGACATGTGTTAAAAAATGGACAACAGTTAAATCAGTCGATTTAGGCAAAGGAGCCGCCATGTCCGCAGCCGAGGAGCCCGAGGTCCGTACCACCGCCGGCGTGGTGCGCGGCCGCACGGAGGACGGGCTGGCCGTCTTCCGCGGCATCCCGTACGCCGAGCCCCCGATCGGCGCGGCCCGCTTCCAGGCGCCGCGGCGCGTGCGCGGCTGGGACGGCGTACGGGAGGCGTTCACCTTCGGCCCGCCGGCCCCGCAGGACGCGAGCATGGCCGGCCGCGGCGGCGGTGACCTCTTCAAGGGCACGGGCGACGACTGGCTGACGGTCAACGTCTGGACGCCCGACCCAGACCCGGCGGCCCGCCGCCCGGTGATGGTGTGGATCCACGGCGGCGCCTACAAGCACGGCTTCTCCGGCAGCCCCGGCTACGACGCCCGGCACATCGCCCGCGACGGCGACGTGGTCTTCGTGTCGCTGAACTACCGCCTCGGCGTCGAGGGCTTCGCCCATATCGACGGCGCGCCCGCCAACCGGGCCCTGCTCGACCAGGTCGCCGCCCTGGAATGGGTGCGGGAGAACATCACGGCGTTCGGCGGCGACCCCGGCCAGGTGACCGTCCTCGGTGATTCGGCCGGCGCCGGGTCCATCGCCGCGCTGATGGTCATGCCGAGCGCGGCCGGCCTGTTCCGGCGCGCCGTCGGGCAGAGCCTGCCGGGCACGTTCTTCTCCGACGCCCTGGCCCGGGACGTCGCGGCGGCGATCGCCGCCGAGGCGGGCCTGCGCCCGACGGCCGGGGACCTGTCGGGCGTGGATCCGCGGGAGCTGCCGGCGATCGGGCACGCCCTGGAGTCGAAGATGCGGCAGTACGAGGACCGCTGGGGCTCGTTCGCGCACACGCTCACCGCCTTCTCGCCCGTGGTCGACGGCGAGGTGCTGCCGGCCGCCCCCTGGCAGGCGCTGGCGGGCGGCGCGGGACGGGACGTGGAGCTGATCATCGGCCACACCCGCGACGAGTTCCGCACGTTCCTCCTCTTCTCCGGACAGCTCGGCAAGATCACCGAGGAGCAGGCGGGGGAGACGCTGCGCCGCTTCGGCCCCGGCGAGGACGGCGAGCGCGCCTACCGCGCGGCGTTCCCCGGCGCGTCCGCCGAGGAGCTCCACGAACTCGTGCAGACCGACTGGCTGTTCCGCATGCCGACGCTGCGCCTGGCCGAGGCGCAGGCGGCCGGGGGCGGCAGGGCCCACCTGTACGAGCTGGCCTGGCAGTCCCCGGGCAACGGCGGGGTGATGCGCGCCTGCCACGGCCTGGACGGCCCGCTGCTGTTCGGCACCTACGACGCCCACCTGGGCCCGGCGGCCATCGGCCCCGAGCACACCGCCGAGGCCCGCGAGCTGACCGCCCAGATCCGCACGGCCTGGACGTCCTTCGTGACCTCGGGCGACCCGGGCTGGCCCGCGTACGACTCCGAACAGCGCCTGACCCGGATCTTCGACACGGTGCCGTCGGTCGCCGCGTACCCCGAGGAGACCTCGCGCCGCCTGTGGCAGGACCACGTCTTCGAGGCGCTTCCCCTGTCGGGATGAGGGTTGAGCCATGCGTCTTTCCCGTTCGGGGAGGGGGTCGAATCGATTCGACTGGACCATAAGCGTCTCCCGGCACGGCGGTCAAGAGCCGGAAACGTGGATGGCATGCCGCCGTCACGCGGACGGCGGCTCTGGACCGATCAGCCGCGCGGGCGGGCGGGGCCGGTGGTGCCGCGCAGCGAGATGGGCGGGGCCACCAGCAGGTGGCGCTGCGGGGTGCCGGGGTCGGCGACGCGCTGGATGAGCAGCTCGACGGCGCGGGCGCCCATCTCGTCGGCCGGGACGTCGGCGGCGGTGAGCGGCGGGTGCAGGTTCTCGGCCCAGTGCTGGGCCGCGACACCGGCGATGGAGAAGTCGCCGGGCACGCTCAGGCCAGCTTCGGCCAGCCCCCGGTACATGCCGGACACCGCCGCCTCGTTTATGGTGGCGACGGCGGTCAGCCCCGGGTGCTCGGCGAGGAGCTGCTGCAGGCAGGCCTGCCCGGCCTGGGCGTCGTCGGCGCAGCAGACCCGCACGCCGCGCAGGCCGCGTTCGGCGATGGCGCGGTCGAAGCCGGCCTGCGCCCGGTGGCCGGGGCCGTAGCCGGCCGCGACCAGCTCGGCGTTGCGGTTGACCAGCGCAAGCTGCCGGTGGCCGAGGTCGGCCAGGTGGTGGACGCACTTGGCGATCAGCGTCTCGTAGTCGATGTCCACCCAGGACATGTCCTCCGGGTGCCGGGTGCGGCCGATGCCGACGAACGGCAGGCCGAGCTCCTGCAGCCGGGCGACCCGGTCGTCCTCCAGCCGGATCTCCATGAGGATGACGCCGTCCACGCGCCGGCCGGTGACGACGCGCTCGAAGGAGCGGTCGTGCTCGCCGCCGGAAGGCGACAGCAGGACGTCCAGGTCGGCGCGGGCGGCGGCGTCGACCACGCTGGCCACGAAGCCGAGCTGCATGTCGGTCAGCCGCTGGCTGGCGGGCGGGATGACCAGGCCGATCGTGCGGGTGCGGCCCTCCTTCAGCGCCCTGGCCGAGGCGTTGGGCCGGTAGCCCAGCTCGTCGATGACCGTCAGGATGCGGCGCTTGGTCTCCTCCGACACCGGGCGCTTGCCGGTGAGCGCGTACGAGACGGTGCTGCGCGACACGCCCGCCCGCTTGGCGATCTCTCCGATGTTCACCCGTGCTCCTCGTCCGATTCCGCCGGTCGGCGACCATCGTAGGTCGAACCGGTTCATGACGTGCACTCCGTCGCGACCTCCCCGCCCATTGACGCCTACGGCGGAGCGGGCCTATCTTCGGTCGAACCGATTCGGCGAATCGATTCGACTTCATCCCGAAACAACCTCGTCACGCGTGTCAGCGGAGGTCAGCTCAATGAGATCAGCGGCAAGGAGCCGGCGTGCGGCCGGCGCGAGTCTGGCGGTCCTGGCCGCCGTGGGCGGGCTGGTCGCCTGCTCGTCATCGTCCGACGGCGGCCCGGCGACCGCCGGTCAGGCCACCGGGGGCGGGACGTACACGATCTGGGACCCGTACCCGCAGTACGACAAGAGCTCGGAGTGGGTGAAGCTGCTGGACAAGTGCGGCACCGACGCCGGGGTCAAGGTCGAGCGCACCGGCTACGACACCAGCGACCTGACGAACAAGGCGCTGCTGGCGGCCCAGCAGGGCAACGCGCCGGACGTGCTGATCGTGGACAACCCGGTGGTCTCGACGCTGGCCGAGGCCGGCGTCCTGACGACCACCGAGCAGAACAAGCTCGACGTCTCCGCGATCGCGCCGAACCTGCTGGCCGCTGGTCAGAGCGGCGGCAAGACCTACGGTGTCCCGATCGGCGCCAACACCCTGGCCCTGTACTACAACAAGGATGTCCTGAAGAAGGCCGGGGTGGACATCGCCGCGGTGAAGGACTGGCCCTCGCTGACGGCGGCGCTGGAGAAGGTGAAGGCGGCCGGGAAGAAGGGCATCACCTTCTCGGCGATCGGCACCGAGGAGGGCAGCTTCCAGTTCCTGCCCTGGTTCTGGGGCTCCGGCGCCGCTCTCACCAAGCTCGACTCGCCCGAGGGCGTCTCGGCCGTGGCGCTGTGGAGCGACTGGCTGAAGAAGGGGTACGCCCCCAACTCGGTCATCAACAACACCCAGACGACGAGCTGGCAGGAGTTCGCCACCGGCGACTTCGCCTTCGCCGAGAACGGCACCTGGCAGCTCGCCAACGCCAAGAAGACCGGCTTCGAGTACGGCATCATCCCGGTCCCCGGCAAGGCAGGCGGCACCGCGCCCGCGCCCACCGGCGGCGAGTTCGTCAGCGTCCCGGTCCAGTCCGACACCGGCCGCTACGCCACCTCGCAGAAGCTCGTGACCTGCCTGACCAGCACCGACAACTCGCTCGCCACGACCACCACCCTGTCCTACGTCGCGCCCACCGACGCGGTGCAGGCCAAGCAGGTGGCGGCCGACCCCGAGCTGAAGGTGTGGGTGGACGCGGTCAAGGCGGCCAAGGGCCGCACCAGCGACGACCTGGGCACCAAGTACCCGAAGATCTCGGAGCCGATGTGGGGCGCGGTGCAGGCGGCGCTGAGCGGGTCCAAGTCCCCGCAGGAGGCGATGACGGCGGCCCAGGCGGCCGCGGCGAGCGCGACCCAGTAGCCGGCATGAGCCGAGTCATACAGGAACCCGTGCGTTCCGCCCGGACGACGGCCCGCGGTCACCGGGCGGCACGCGCGCGGTCGGGCCAGTGGGCGGCCTGGGCCTTCCTCGCCCCGGTCGTGCTCTACCTGCTGGCCTTCTACGCCTATCCGCTCTACCGCAACGCCGAGCTGAGCCTACGTAACTACACGGTGCGCTCGTTCGTGCAGGGCGACGCCCCGTTCGCCGGGTTCGCCAACTACGCCAAGGTCTTCGCGGACGCGACCTTCGGGCCCGCGCTGTGGCACACGGTGGTGTTCACGCTGGTCTCGCTGGCCTTCCAGTTCGTCATCGGGCTCGCGCTGGCGCTGTTCTTCCTGAAGAACTTCCGGCTGTCCGCCACGCTCAGGGGGCTGTTCCTGGTGCCGTGGCTGCTGCCGCTGATCGTGTCGGCCTCGACGTGGTCGTGGATGCTCAACAGCGACTCCGGCGTGGTCAACGCCGTCCTGGACTGGTTCGGGATCGGGCCGGTCAACTGGCTGACCTCGCCGGACTGGTCGCTCTGGTCCGTCATCATCGCCAACATCTGGATCGGCATCCCGTTCAACCTCGTCGTCCTCTACTCCGGGCTGCAGGCGATCCCGCCGGCCATCTACGAGGCCGCCGCGCTGGACGGGGCGGGCGGGTGGCAGCGGTTCTGGAAGGTGACGTTCCCGCTGCTGCGGCCGGTGTCGGCGATCACGCTGCTGCTCGGCCTGGTCTACACGCTGAAGGTGTTCGACATCATCTGGATCATGACCAAGGGCGGGCCGAGCGGGGCCTCGACCACGTTCGCGACCTGGTCCTACCGGCTCGGGTTCGGCAACCTGGTGCCCGCCTTCGGACCCGGCGCCGCCGTGGGCAACCTGCTCATCCTGACGGCGCTGGTCTTCGGGCTGGTCTACATCCGCGCGCAGCGCAGGCAGGCCCTGGCATGAGGCGCCTCAAGACCGCGATCGGGCTGGTGCTGACCGCCGTGATGCTGTTCCCGGTCTACTGGATGATCAACGTGTCGTTCACCCGTGACCAGGACATGCGCAAGAGCCCGCCGAACTGGTTCCCGGTCGACGGCACCCTGGACGGCTACCGGACGGTGCTGGACCAGCAGCTGCCCTATCTGGGGGTGAGCCTGGTCGTCGGGCTGGGGACGGTGGCGCTGACCCTGCTGCTCGCGGCGCCGGCGGCGTACTCGCTGGCCAAGCTGCGCCCGCGCGGCGGCGGAGCGCTGAGCTTCGTGCTGCTCGTCGCGCAGATGATCCCCGGGATCATCATGGCGATGGGCTTCTACGCCGTCTTCCTGTCCACCGGCGTGCTCAACACCGTTCCCGGGCTGATCGTGGCCGACTCCACCCTCGCCGTGCCGTTCGCGGTGCTGATCCTGACCACGTTCATGTCCGGCATCCCCGAGGAGCTGCTGCAGGCCGCCCGCACCGACGGCGCCGGGGTGGTGCGTACGTTCGTCTCGATCGTGCTGCCCGTCAGCCGCAACTCGCTCATCACGGTGTCGCTGTTCGCCTTCCTGTGGGCGTGGTCGGACTTCATCTTCGCCTCCACCCTCGACCAGGGCGGCGACCACCAGCCCATCACCCTCGGCATCTACCACTACATCGGCAACAACAACCAGGAGTGGAACGCCATCATGGCCACCGCCGTGATCGCCTCCGTCCCGGCCACGATCCTGCTCGTCGTCGCCCAGCGCTACGTCGCCGCCGGCGTCACCGCGGGCGCCGTCAAAGATTGAGAAGGGACCCTCGCTTCATGACCGTCGCCGCTTCAGGCCCGGTGTTCTCCCTGCGGGAAATCCCGTTCAGCTACCGCGGATCCTGGTTCGGCTTCTCGCCCGTGGTGGCGGAGAAGACCTACGCCGAGGACGTGCACCTGGTCTCGCACCAGACCGGCATGCACGCGATCCTGCGGCTGATCCCCACCGCCGAGACCGCCGTCACCGCCACCCCGCACCAGCTCACCTGGAGCGGTGGCGGCGGCCGGATCGACCTCGCCTACGAGAGCGCCGACACCGTACGCGTGCGCGGCCGCGGCCTCGGGCTCCGCCTGCTGGCCGCCGACCCGGTCCTGACGCCGTTCAGCGGCCCGTACTTCTACCGGGACCCCGTCGACGGATCGTACGTCTTCACCGTCTACCAGACCGGCCGCCGCTACCGGATCACCCTCCTCGCCGGGCAGGCCGAGCACCTCGGCGCGCAGACGCTGGGCAGCGCCGAACGCGGTCTCGTCCTCGGCGGCGAATGGGAGATCGCCATCGAGGAGTACGAGACCGCCCGCGCCCCCTACCTGAGCGGCCACGCCTTCGAGCAGGTGGTGAAGGCCGCGCGGGCCGAGTTCGACGCGTTCGCCGCGGCGGTCGCGCCCTGGCGCGGCGATCGCACGCCCGCCGCCGAACTGGCCGCCTACGTGCTGTGGTCGGCCACCGTACGCCCCGCCGGGTTCGTCACCCGGCCCGCCGTGCTCATGTCCAAGCACTGGATGAACAAGGTCTGGAGCTGGGACCACTGCTTCAACGCCATCGCCCTCGGCGAAGGGTTGTCCGGCCTGGCCTGGGACCAGTACCACCTGCCCTTCGACCACCAGGACGCCGCCGGCGCGCTGCCCGACTCCGTCACCCACTCCGAGATCCTCTACAACTTCGTCAAGCCCCCCATCCACGGCTGGGCCCTGCGCCACCTCCCACCACCTCCCGACCCGGCCGAGACCTACCGGCTGCTGGAACGCTGGACCACGTTCTGGCTCGACGCCCGGCGCGCCCCGGGCCGGACGCTGCCGCACTACCAGCACGGCAACGACAGCGGCTGGGACAACGCCACCACCTTCGACCCCGAGCGCGTCGTCGAGACCGCCGACCTGGCCGCGTTCCTCGTGCTGCAGCTGCGCGAGCTGGCCCGCCTGGCCCCCGATCCGGGCACGTCCGCCCGGTGGAGTACGCAGGCCGACCGGATGCGCGACGCGCTCCTGGCCGAGCTGTGGGACGGCGAGAAGTTCGTCGCCCGGGGCGCGCTCTCGGGGCGTACCTGGTCCAGCTCCAGCCTGCTCGACCTCATGCCGATCGTGCTGGGGGAGGAGCTGCCGCACCCCGTCCGGGCGGCGCTGGCCGCCCGGATCGAGCGGCACCTGACTGCGTTCGGGCCCGCCACCGAGCTGCCCGGCTCGCCGCACTACCTGGACGACGGCTACTGGCGCGGCCCCATCTGGGCGCCCTCGACCGTACTGATCGAGGACGGGCTGCGCCGCGCCGGTTACCCGGACCTGGCCGACGAGATCAGCGCCCGCTTCCGCGCGCTGTGCGAGGCGTCGGGGTTCGCCGAGAACTTCGACGCCCGCACCGGCGAGGGACTGCGCGATCGCGCCTACACCTGGACGGCCAGCGCCTACCTCCACCTGGCCGCCGCCCACGAGAGGCGCAGGACGTGACGCTCAGCGGCCCCAGAGCCGCCAGGTCTGGTTGAGCGGACTGGCCTGGCCGGCCGGGTTGCAGGTCCACTGGTGGACGGGAGCCCTGGGCGCGGTCGAGATGGTGCTGACGTCGACGCACTTGCCGCTGTGGCGGGCGACGAGCTGGTGGTCCCGGGGATCGTTGCCCGCGTAGGTGACCCTGCGCAAGGTGAACTGCTGGTTCTGGGCTCCGCCGGCGCACGTCCACTGGCGCACCGGCGCGCCGTCGGCCGTGGAGGAAGCGTTCACGTCGAGGCACTTCCCGCTCTGCTGGTTGACCAGCGTGTAGGTGTTCGCCACGCCGGCGACCGGCCGGAAGTTCCACAGCTGCTGGTCGCCGCCCTCGCAGTAGAACTGCTGCTGCACGTTGCCGTCGGCCGTGCCGAGGTCGGTGTTGTCCAGGCACTGCTGGGAGTGCTGCGCGACGGCGACGGACTGGAAGCCGCCGTCCGACGGCGGCAGCAGGGTGACGGTGAACGTGTCGTCGGCGTTGGTGTGCGGCAGGTTCAGCGTGGCGGCGTTGCCGGACAGCGTCAGGACCGTGTTCTGCACGGTGATCGGCCCCTGGACCGCGCCGCCGCCGTTGAACGGGATGCGCTGGACGACCGCGCGGACCTGGTTGTTCTGCACGATGCCGCTGGTGGCGTCGAGCCGCCGGAGACCGACGGCGACGTTGCCGGTCGTCCCGCCGCCGCCCACGAGGACCTTGGCCGCGCCGGCCGTCCTGGTGGCGAAGGCGTCGTAGGACGTGCTCGGGGTCACCGAGACGATCTGGCCGGTCTGGGAGCCGTAGAAGCGGTAGACCCACCATTCGCCCTTGGGCAGGTGCTGCCCGGCGCCGTTGCGGACCAGCAGGTTCGCGAGATCGTTGTGCAGGTTGCCGGCGCTCGCCCAGTTCGCGCGCAGCCCGTCGGCGCCCGCCCGCTCCAGCCGGGCGATGTACCACGCGCCGTCTCCCGGGTTCTGCTCGTTGGACGCGGCGTACTCGTTGATCTGGTACGGCCGCGGATGCGGGATGCCGCGCGCGTCGAGCGTGGCGTTGGCGGCCGCCACGTTGGCCACCGGGTCGCCGGGGAGGGAGTGCCAGCTGACGATGTCGGGGACGACGTTGTTGGCACGGACGAAGTCGAGGTAGGCGTTCCAGAAGGGGTGCGTGGTGGAGGGCACGCAGGCGCAGCTGGGGCCGACGATCAGGTGGCCGGGAAACGCGGCGCGGATGCGCTGGTAGCTGCGGCGCCACAGCTCGAAGTACTGGGCCTGCGGGCGGTTCCAGAACAGGGAGAGGTTGGGCTCGTTCCAGATGTCCCACTGCACGGTGATCCCGGCGGCCCGCACGTCGTTGATCAGGCGGGTGAGGAAGGCGTCGTAGTCGGACCAGTCGCCGCTGTCGCCGGGGAAGCGCGAGATCGGATACCCGTCGGCTCCCCACAGGTCGTGGGGGAGGATGATGAACTGGCCGCCGAGCGCGATCGTCCGGCGGGCCTGGGCCAGCGTCGCGTTCCACCTGCGGTCGTAGGCGCCCGAGACCCAGCCGCCCGGCGAGCCGAGTTGCGCGCCGCCGGCCCGCATGTACCGGAACCTCACGTCGCGGAAGAAGTGGTCCGCCGGTCCTGACGCGTTCTCCGTCATGCCGTAGATCCAGCCGGACGCGCGGTAGGCCGGTGCGCCGCCGGCCACGGAGAAGTCGACGCTGATGGATTCGTCCGCGGCCTGCGCCGGCGCCGGGACGGCCTGGAGGGTGACGGCGATGAGCATCGCGGCCAATGCGCGGCGTGGGGTGGTCTTCATCTTGGGTGGCTCCTTCGAGGGATGGGGGGAGGGCCACGAAGGGAATCGATTCGGCATGCCGGGGTGCAGGTATAACAAGGTGTGTTTCGGGATGTTAGCGAATCGATTCGATGAGATCGTAGATCTCCTTTCGGAGACGTGTCAACGGCGGCGGGCGCGGCGGTTCAGGCGGGGGTGCGGTTCACCAGGACGCGGGCCAGGACGAACGTGACGGCGCCGGCCAGGACGACGGAGAGCAGGCCGACGCGCAGGCTGGTGAGGTCGGCGACGAACCCGACGAGGGGAGGCGACAGCAGGAACCCTCCGCGCAGCAGCCAGCTGACGATGGTCAGTCCGGCGCCGGCGGGCAGGCCGGGCAGTTCGTCGGCGGTGTGCATGGCGGCCGGGACGAGGGTGGCGACGCCGAGCCCGGCGAGGGCGAAGCCGGCCAGCGCGGTCGGAACCGACGGCATGGCCAGGGCGGCGCCCATGCCGACCGCGGCCAGCGCCCCTCCGGAACGCACGACGGTACGCTGCCCGAAGCGGTCCACGACGCGGTCGCCGGTGAGGCGGCCGACGGTCATGGCGACCTGGAGGGCCACGACGGCCAGACCGGCGGTGGCGGCGTCGGTGCGCAGGTCGCCGCTGAGGTAGAGGGCGCCCCAGGACGCGCCGGCGTCCTCGACGAGGGTGCCGCACGCGGCCAGCACGCCGAGCGCGGCAAGCATCCGTACGGCGGCGCCGGTGAACGAGCGCCGGCCGGCACGGCGGGCCGGCCGGCCGTCCTGGGTCTCGGCCCGGGCCGGGTGGCCGTCCTGGGTCTCGGCAGAGCGTTCGGCGTCTTCCGGGCCGGGGAGCAGGAACCGGTAGGCGACGAGGGCGGTCACGCTGAACAGCGTCGCGGAGATGCCCAGGTGGACCGCGAGGGGCATGTCGAGGCCGGCGGCGGCCGAGCCCATCAGGCCGCCCAGGACCGCGCCGATGCTCCACACGCCGTGCAGCGAGTTGACGATGGACCGGCCGTACAGACGTTGCACCCGCAGGCCGTGGGCGTTCTGCGCGACGTCGACGATCGCGTCGAGAGCGCCCACGACGAACAGCACGCCGCCGAACGCGACCCAGTTCGGCACAAGGGGGATGAACAGCGTCGCGACAGTGGTCACCACGATCCCCAGCGACGCCACGCGCGCGGAGCGGAAGCGGCGGATGGCGGCTCCGGCGAGCAGCCCGGCCAGCAGCGCGCCGATCGGGTGCGCGGCCAAGGCAGTGCCGAAGACGGCGTTGCTCAGGCCGAGCTCGGCCTTGATCTGCGGGTATCGCGGGACGATGTTGAAGAACACGGCGCCGTTCGTGAGGAACAGCGCGGCGACGGCGGCGCGGGCCAGGCGGGCCTGGCGAGTGGGCGTGGTGGGAGGGGCAGCGGACATCGGCTTTCCGATCGCGTAGGCGCGTCGCGTAGGCGCGGCGGAGGGGATCAGCGCAGGTACCGGTGGATGGCGTGGCGGATCTGCTCGGGCGTCATCGGGTCGGTCGACAGGGCGCTGTGCAGCACGAGCCCTTCGATGAGCGCGTCGAGCTCGCGGGCGGTGGTGGCGTCGAAGTGGCGCTCCAGCGCCCGGCGGCTGCGCGCCATCCAGGCCTGGGTGACGACCCGCAGGGCCGGGTTGCGCGCCGCGGCAACGTACAGCTCCACGGTGAGGACGAGGTCGTGCCGCGAGCCGAGCAGGTCGTCCGAGACCAGCGTGATGACGGCCTCGGCCGCCGCGTCGCGGTCCCTTGCGGCGCTCAGGCGCTCGTCGAAGACGCGGGCCACCGAGTCGGCGTGCCGGGTGAACGCCTCGGCGAGCACCTCGTCCAGTGACGTGAAGTGGTAGGTCATCGAGCCCAGCGGCACGTCCGCGGCGCGGGCGATCTCCCGGTGCGTCGTCCCGGCGACGCCGCGCTCGGCGATGACGGTGAGCGCCGCGTCGATCAGCCGGTCCCGCCGCCCGGGGTCGTGCCGGCGAGGCCGCCGCGGGGTGGCGGGGCCGCTCACGGCGTGGCCGGCTCGATCGTGCGGATCACGCGGGCGGGATTGCCCACCGCGACGACGTTCGCCGGGAGATCCCGGGTGACCACCGCGCCGGCGCCGACCACGGTGTTCTCCCCGATCGTGACGCCGCCCAGGACGATCGCCCCGCTGCCCAGCCACACGTTGTCGCCGATGGTGATCGGCTCGGCGGCCTCCCACTTCGCGCGGCGGAGCTCCGGGTCGAGCGGGTGCGTCGGCGTCATGAGCTGCACGTAGGAGCCGATCTGCACGTCGTCGCCGATGACGATCGGCGCGACGTCCAGGGCGACGAGGCCGAAGTTGGCGAACGACCGGGCGCCGATGCGGAGGTGGCTGCCGTAGTCGACCCGCAGCGGCGGCCGGATCTCCGTGCCCTCGCCGATCGCGCCCAGCAGCTCGGTGAGCAGCCGGCGCCGCTCCCGCGGATCGCGGGCCGACGTCGCGTTGTACGCGTCCATCAGGTCCATGGCTCGCAGGTTGTGCTCGGCCAGCTCGGGGTCGTCGGCGATGTAGAGATCGCCGGCGAGCATCCGTTCGCGCATCGAGCGGTCATCGAAGTCGGACATCATACGTACAAGCGTACACATCCAATGTACGCACGTACATATCGGCCCGCATCGCCATTCGCGGCCTTTCCGTCGATCCGGACGAGGTCGACCTCCTGCTCGCCCTCGGAGCCGTCGCTCCCGTCCAGCTCGTCCGCGCCGGGTGATCACGCGTGGCTTGTGCGTCTATTCCCTCTCGGATGGTCGACTACCAGCCTGCCCTGGCCCGTCCGCTTGGTGCGCCGGCGTCGGAGACCCGGCCGTTGGCGGGAGGGCCGCGGCGATGCAGTCGAGGACGCGCTGGAGCCCGTACCGGAGCTGGTCGTCGCGGCTCAGGTGCGGCTGGCGCGCCTCCATCACGATCTTGGTGAAGATCGGGTACTCCCCGCTCTTCACCAGCCGGTCGATGTACGGGTAGCTCCGCGCCATCCATTCCGACTCGCTGAGCCCGCTGCGGCGGAATTCCCTGGCCGAGCTGATCTCCTCGCGGACGGTGCCCTCGATGTAGCCGTTCAGCATGGCGATGAGGCCGAGGTTCTCGTCGATGGAGACGAAGGCGTCGAGCACTCCCATCAGCCGTTCGATCAAGAGCAGCTGGTTGGGGCCGAAGCTGGGGAGTGACCGCTGCACGGTGGAGATCCACGGGTGCCTCAGCCACATGGCCCGCAGCCCGTCGGCGTAGCGGGTCAGGTCGGCGCGCCAGTCGCCCGAGGGCATGCCCGTGACGTCGATCTCGCCCATCACCTGGTCGGCCATGAGCTCGACCAGGTCGTCGCGGCTCGGGACGTACCGGTAGAGGGACATCGCGCCGGCGCCGATCTCGGCGGCGATCCGCCGCATGGTGGCGGCCTCCAGCCCTTCGGCGTCGGCGATCCGGACGGCCGCCTCGGTGATCTGCGCGCGGCTGTAGACCGGTTTCGGCCCGCGGGCGGGGCGCTCGGGCCGCATCCAGATGCTCACGTACTCGGCGTCGGTCACCGTTCACCCTCCTTGTTGCGTACATAGTACCCAGTGGTTTAGCGTGACCGCCGTAACCGCGTACAACGTACCCAGTGGAGGGGTCATGCCTGATCCGATCGTGGTCGCCGAAGGGCTGCACAAGTCCTTCGGCGACGCCCATGCCCTGCGGGGTTTGAACCTGAGCGTCCCGAGAGGAACGGTCTGCGGCGTGCTGGGGCCGAACGGCGCGGGGAAGACGACCGCGGTGCGCATCCTGGCGACCTTGTCCGATCCCGATGCCGGGCACGCCCGCATCGCCGGATACGACGTCGTCCGCGAGGCAGGCAAGGTGCGCGCCAGGATCGGGCTCGCGGGCCAGTACGCCGCCGTGGACGAGAAGCTCACCGGCCGTGGCAACCTGCGCATGTTCGGGCGCCTGTCCCACCTGTCCCGGCGCGAGGCGCACCGGCGGGCCGACGAGCTGCTCGAACGCTTCGGTCTGATGGACGCCGCCGATCGGCAGGTCGCCGGCTACTCCGGCGGCATGCGGCGCCGCCTCGACCTGATCACCAGCCTCATCCTGCGCCCCGAGGTGCTCTTCCTGGACGAGCCGACCACCGGCCTGGACCCGCGCAGCCGCGGCGAGATCTGGGACAACGTCCGCGAGCTGGTGGCGGACGGCACCACGGTGCTGCTCACCACGCAGTACCTGGACGAGGCCGACCAGCTGGCCGACGACATCGCCGTCGTCGACCACGGACAGGTGATCGCCACGGGCACACCGGACGAGCTGAAGGCCACGATCGGCGACCGCCTCGACGTCACCCTCGAGGACCCCGCCGCGATGCCCGCGGCGATGACCGTCCTGAACACCCTCACCGGCACCGATCCCACGACGACGGGCGCCGATCGGCTCAGCGTCGCCCTGCCCGGCGGCGGCCTCCGGCTCGCCGGCATCGTGCGCGAACTCGACCGCGCCGGAGTCGCCGCCGCCGACGTGAGCCTGCGCCGTCCCACCCTCGACGAGGTGTTCCTGCGCCTCACCGACCGCAAGGAGTCCGTCCGATGACCGCCCTCACCTCACCACTCGGTCGCCTGCGCTGGACCTTCCTCGACGGGCTGACCCTGGTCGGCCGCGAGCTGGGACGGCTGCGGCAAGAACCCGGACAGATCATCGCCGCGCTGGTCTTCCCGGTCATCATGGTGGTGCTGTTCGGGTACGTCTTCGGCAGCGCGATCCAGGTGCCGGACGGCGGCGACTACCGCGAGTACCTCATGCCCGGCCTGTTCGCGATGGTGACCTTCTCCGCGTGGTTGGGGGTCATGACGCGGATGGCCGCCGACGCCTCCCGCGGTGTGATGGACCGGTTCCGCTCCATGCCGATGGCGCGCTTGGCGGTGCCGTTCGGGCAGACCGGCGCCGACCTGCTGACCGGCCTGCTGATGCTGGCCATCATGGTGGGCACGGGCCTGCTGGTGGGCTGGCAGCCGCACCGCGGCCTGATCCCCACGGCCCAGGCGTTCCTGCTGATGATCGTGCTGCGGTACGCGCTGAGCTGGGTGGGCGTCTATGTGGGCCTGGCGGTGAAGAACGACCAGGTCGCCGACGCGATGGTGCCGCTGGGCCTGCCGTTCACGATGCTGTCGAACGCGTTCGTCCCGACCGGCGGCATGCCGGGCTGGCTGCGCTTCCTGTCCGACTGGAACCCGGTGAGCGCGCTCACCGCCGCCTCACGAGAGCTGTTCGGCAACCCGGGCGCCCCGTCCGGAAACGTGGCCTGGCCACTCGCGCATCCCGTGACCGCCGTCCTGCTCTGGTCGGCCGCGCTGCTGGTGATCTTCGTCCCGCTGTCGCTCCGCGCCTACGTGCGCAGAGGACGCTGAACTGGTCCGCTCACCCGTCGCCGGACGGCGGACGGCGGCGGAAGCCCATTCCAGAAGGGCTTCCGCCGCCGTTGCCGAACGCTATTTCTTGAAGGCGTCCTTAGCCTTCTCCTTTGCCTGCCGCAGATTGGCCTTGGCCTTCTCTGCCTTGCCTCTGGCCTGCAGAGACTCGTTGTCGGTGAGATCGCCGACACGCTCCTTGGCCATGCCCTTGATCTCCTCGGCCTTGCCCTTGGCCTTTTCCTTCCGGGACATATTCATCTCCTCCTGTGCGTACGAACGCACACGGTTTTCCGCTATCCAGGAACGAGTTCTTCCACTGCCCGGGCGGCAGGCGAATACACGCTTCGCGGGCGCAGGCGCCCCGGCAGGGGCGAAATCGGACCTCCTCCACGGACCGGAATCGGCCCTGTCACTCCGTCCAATCCGCCAGCAGCATGGTCAACGCACGCGATGCCCCTGAGAGAGGAAGAGATCGTGGGACGGACCCTCGTGGACATCAGCCCGCCGCCGGTCGGCTACGGCGTCGGTGTGGAGTCGCCCTTGAGCCTGGCTGGGCAGCGGCTGATCTCCTGGAACGGCGCCACCACGTCGGGCGGTGAGCACTGATGCCGACGGCGATCCTGCTCGCCCTGGCCGCCGCCGCCCTGTACGGCGCCTCGGACTTTCTCGGCGGGCTGCTGTCGCGCCGCAGCCACTACGCGCTGGTCGGGCTTGTCGGGCAGTCCGCCGCCGCGATCGGCGGGCTGGCCGCCGCGCTTGCTGTCAGCGTCCGCCCCGCTATGGGCACGATCGAATGGGGGACCGGCGGGGCGATCGGATGGGGGATCGGCGCCGGGCTCGGCGGGGCGGTCGGCACGCTGGCTCTCTACCGCGGGCTGTCCCGGGGGCGGATGAACGTGGCCGGGCCGCTGTCGGCCGTCGGCGCGGCCGGTCTGCCCATCCCGGTCGACCTGCTGTCCGGCGGTGAGTTCACCTCGCTCTCGGTTGTCGGCGTCGGCCTGGCCATCCCCGGGATCTGGCTGGTCGCCGCGCAGCCGGGCCGGCGCGGCGGCGGTGGGGTCGTTGAAGGGCTGCTGGCCGGGCTCGGGTTCGCCGCCCTGTTCGTCTGCCTCGACCGGGCCGGGGACACCGCGGGCCTGTGGCCGGTGGCCGCGAGCCAGCTGTCCGCCGTCGCCGTCCTGGCCGCCTTCGTGCTGGCCGGCCGCCGGAACACAGCCCGAACCGCCGAAGCCGACAGGACCGTCGAAGTCGACAGGACCGTCGAAGTCGGCCGGACCGTTGGCGTCGGCCGGCCCGCCGGGGCGGCGCGGGTGCCGTGGGCGGCGGTCTGGCCGGGCGTCCTGGGCGTGTGTTCGACCGTGCTGTACACCTTGTCCACCCGCGAGGCGACACTCGCCGTCTCGGCCGTGATCACTTCCCTCTACCCCGCCTTCACGGTCGCCCTGGCCGCCCTGGTGCTGCGGGAGCGGACCAGCCTGGCGCACGCCGCCGGGCTGCTGTTGTGCGCGGCCTCCGTCGGCGCCTTCGCCGCCGGTTGAGCCTCGCTACGCTGCGACGGGTGAGCACGGTGAACTCGACCCTGGCGCACGATCTGCTGGTGGAGCTCGACCGGACCGGCGCCACGCCGCTGCACCGGCAGATCGAGGCGGTCCTGCGCGACGGCATCCGCACGGGCCGCCTGCGCCACGGCGCCTCGCTACCCTCCTCGCGCCGGCTCGCCACCGAGATCGGCGTCTCCCGCGGCGTCGTGGTCGAGGCCTACAACCAGCTCCTCGCCGAGGGCTACCTCACCAGCACCCCCGGCTCGTACACGCGGGTGGCCGCCGTACGCGGGCGGGCCGCCGCCGCGACCCCGCCGCCGCAGAGCGCCGGCCCGTACATCGACTTCGGGTACGGTCGCATCGACCCGGCCAGCTTCCCCCGCGAGGCCTGGCTGCGCTCGCTCAGGCGGGTGCTGACCAGCGCGCCGCACAGCCGGCTCAACTACCTCGACGGGTACGGTCTGCCCGAGCTGCGCACAGCTGTGGCCGACTACCTGAACCGCGTCCGCGGCACTTCCGCCGACCCCTCCCAGGTGCTCATCACCAGCGGATACGGGCAGGCGGCCGCGCTGATCATCGGCGTGCTCGCCGGCCGCGGCGCGCGCCGGATCGCCGTGGAGGACCCGTCGACCGACGACATCCGGGTGCTCGCGGGCCTGCACGGGCTCGACGTCGTCCCCCTGCCGGTGACCGGCGAGGGCATCGAACCGTCCGCTCTGGAGCGCGCGGACGCCGATCTCGTCGCCTGGGCTGGCTCGTGGTGCCGGCGCACCTGTCCGGCGCGATCGCCGAGGCCAAGCTGCTGGCCGATCGCGGCTCACCGGCCATCGAACAGCTCGCCTTCGCCGACTTCCTCGTAGGTGGCGAACTCGACCGCCACCTGCGCCGGATGCGCCCCGTCTACCGGCGCCGCCGCGACGTCCTGCTCGCCCGGCTCGCCGAGTCTCTTCCCGGCTTCGAACCCACCGGGGTGGCGGCCGGGCTGCACCTCGTGGTCTGGCTCCCGGACGGCATGGGGGAGGAGGACGTGGTGGCGGCCGCCGCCGATCACGGCGTACGCGTCGCCGGCGTCGGGCCGTACCGGCTGGCCGGACCGGGACGCCAGGGACTGATCCTCGGCTACGGCGACCTGACCGAAGGCCGGATCGCCGAAGGGGTGGAGGCGCTGGCGGCCGCGGTACGCAGCCTCGGCGCCGCGTCGTTCGAGCGCTCCAGCCGCTGATCTCCGCCACCGCTTTCGGCAGGCGCAATGTCGCTCGCGGTCTCTTGACGAGCTCGATGAGGTCGTTAACACTCCCGAAATGTGGGCCTGGAAAGAAGCGCGACGCCTTCGACCTGAGCCGACGTAACAGTCCCCATCGACTACGCGGACCAGCTCCAGAAGCGTAAATGTTAGCGCTACCATTCCGCGGCCCACATGCCCTCCCCATCGGATCCCGAGCGACGAAGAGGACAGTGCGATGTCAGAAATGGTGCCCAGGCGCGAGGCCCTTCGACTGGCGGTGTTAGCGGTCGCCACCCCGTCCGCGCTCGCGTTGGCGACGTCCACCGGAACGGCCCGGGCCGCGGCCCGCACGGTGGCCCCGCTGCGGCAGAACGACCCCCCGGTGCCCGGCAGCTGGATCGTGAAGCCGTTCGCGAACAGCCAGGTCACGCTGGGCGCGAGCCTGTTCACCGCCAACCGGGATCGCATCCTGACCTTCCTGCGGTCCTATTCGGCCGACCGGATGCTGGCCAATTTCCGGGCCAACGCCGGTCTGGACACGCTGGGCGCGCAGCCGCCCGGCGGCTGGGACGACGCGACCGGAAACCTGCGCGGTCACTACAGCGGGCACTTCCTCAGCGCCCTCGCTCTGGCCTACGCGGGCTCCGGCGACGCCTTCTACAAGAACAAGGTCGACTACATGGTCACCGCGCTGGGCGAGTGCCAGAACGCGCTGGCCGCGAAGGTCGGGCAACCCGGCGGGCCGAGCCACCCCGGCTTCCTGGCCGCCTATCCCGAGACGCAGTTCATCCAGCTGGAGCAGTACGCGACCTATCCCACGATCTGGGCGCCGTACTACACCTGCCACATGATCATGAGAGGGCTGCTCGACGCCTACCAGTACGCCGGCAACGAGCAGGCGCTCGAGATCGTGCTGAAGATGGGCGACTGGGTCCACAGCAGGCTGGGCAACCTTCCGCGAGCCCAGCTCGACCGGATGTGGGGCATCTACATCGCCGGCGAGTACAACGGCATGAACATCGTGATGGCCGACCTCTACGCCCTCAGCGGCAAGGCGGAGTATCTCGCGACGGCCAAGTGCTTCGACAACACCGCCCTCCTCGCGGCCACCGTCGACAAGCAGGACACGCTCAACCGGAAACACGCCAACCAGCACATCCCCCAGTTCATCGGATACCTGTCCGTCTTCGACCAGAACCAGGAACGCCGCTACTTCGACGCGGCCGCGAACTTCTGGGACATGGTCGTCCCGCACCGCACGTTCACCGACGGCGGCCTGGCCGGTCCGTCCGACAACGGCGAGCTCTTCGGCGCACGCGACGTCATCGTCGGCACCCTGGGCGCCAACAACGCCGAGACCTGCTGCAACTACAACATGCTCAAGCTGAGCCGGGCCCTGTTCTTCCACACCGCAGACCCGAAATACATGCAGTATTACGAACGGGCACTCTACGGCCAGATCCTCGCCTCCCGCCGCAACACCGACAGCACCACCAATCCGCTACTGACCTACTTCATCCCAATGCGGGCGGGTTCGGCGCGCAGTTACGGCAACCTCGGCACCTGCTGCGGCGGCACCGGGCTGGAGAGCCACACCAAGTTCCAGGACTCGATCTACTTCCGGTCCGCCGACGATTCGACGCTCTACGTGAACCTCTACATGGCCTCGGAGCTCAACTGGGCCGAGAAGGGCTTCGTGATCAGGCAGGTCACGAACTATCCGGCCGACCCCGCGGGGGTGACGACGCTGACGGTTACGGGCAACGGCCGGCTGGTGGTGAAGCTGCGGGTGCCGTACTGGGTGGAAAAGGGCTTCACGGTGCTGGTCAACGCGACCGACCAGCAGCTCGACGCCAAGCCCGGCGAGTACGTCACGCTCGACCGGCAGTGGCGGAGCGGCGACACGGTGAGGATCACGATGCCGTTCTCGCTGCGGATCGAGAAGGCGCTGGACATCCCGACCATCCAGAGCATCGCCTACGGGCCGGTGCCGATGGTCGCCAAGAGCAACCAGACCACCTACCGCCAATTCTCCTTCTACCGGGACTTCACCCTGTCCGGGGACCTCGCGCGCGCCGTCACGTCCACCGGGCCGATGAGCTTCACGGCGAACGGTCTGCCGCTCGTCCCCCTCTACATCAACAACACCGACCGCTACCACGCCTACTTCCGGCGCGTCGAGCCGACCGTCGTCTTCGGCAGGATCGACTCCGGCGTGCCCAACCGCGAGCGGGCGGATTCGGTGACGTTCCTCGACGCGGTCTGGAAGAACGCGCCCTTCGCGAGCCAGGGAGCGTTCGTGTCCACCGTGACCCGCACCGCGGAGGAGTGGGTCACGGCCGGCCTGATGACCTCGGCCCAGAAGGACACGGTGGTCTCCACTGCCACCCAGGCCAGGCTCCCCGGCTGAATGCCAAAAAATCTCTTCTCCGCGGCTCCGGAATGGCCTATACCCGTGAGTACGGATGATCGGAGGTCCCCATGCGGCTGCTCGGCCGGCTCTTCCTCGTGTTCACCGCGACCGCGGTCTGCCTACCCGCGGCCGGTGCGGAGCCGGCGGCGGCCGCCGTGGCCCCGACGGCCGTGATTCGCGCCGACTTCCCCGATCCGGACGTCATCCAGGCCGGCTCCACCTTCTACGCCTACTCCACCAGCAGCTCGGCCGGGCGCATCCAGGTGGCCAGCGCCTCGTCGGCCACCGGCCCGTGGACCGTGCGCGGGGACGCGCTGCCCGCCAAACCGTCCTGGGCGGGGAACGGCGGGTTCTGGGCACCCGACGTCTCCCAGCTTGCCGACGGCCGCTACCTGATGTACTTCACCGGCCCCAGCACCGCAACCGGGCGCATGTGCATCGGCGCCGCGACCTCGGCGAACCCCCTCGGCCCCTTCCAGCCGACCAGCGGCTCACCGCTTGTCTGCAACGCGGCCGAGGGCGGCGACATCGACCCGTCGAGCTTCGTCGACACCGACGGCAAGCGGTACCTGGTCTACAAGAACGACGGCAACGCCGTCGGCCGGCCCACCGTTCTGTGGCTGCAGCAGGTCGGCGCGGACGGCGTCACCCTCGTCGGCGGCCGCACCGAGCTCATCCGCAACGACCGTCCCGAGGAAGCCGGGGTGATCGAGGCTCCCGTGCTCGTCAAGCGGCCCTCCCAGTACGTGCTCTTCTACTCGGCCGGCTCCTACGCCGGAAACAGCTATTTCACCGGCTACGCCGTTTCCCCGGCTCTCGCCGGGCCCTACACCAAGGCGTACCGGCCGCTGATGACGACGGCCACCTTCGACGGCGCCGTTCAGGGCCCCGGCGGGACCGACGTGCTCGGGAGCCGCGTCTTCTTCCACGGCTGGGTGGGCAACGCGCGCCACATGTACACCGCGGAGCTGGGCTGGGCCAACGACTACCCGGTCGTACGCGGCAGCCGGGTACGGTACGAGGCCGAGCGCGGCACGCTCAACCATGCCGAGGTGCGGACCGGCGCGGCCGGGGCGTCACAGGGGGCCGTCGTGGCAAAGATCGACTATGCGGACAGCTGGGTCGACGTCCAGGTGTTCGCGCCGGTCGCCGGGGCCTACACCGCGTACGTGGCCTATGCCGCCGGGTACGGCGACGCGCAGCACCTGGTGACGGTGAACGGGGGCACGCGGTTCACGCTGAGCTATCCCGACCGCGGCTGGGACAACTGGACGCAGGTGCCTGCCCAGCTCACGCTGAACGCCGGATGGAACACCCTGCGCTTCCAGTACCAGGCGCGCTGGGCGGAGCTGGACCACATCGAGATCGCCTGATCCATGCGGCCATCCGCTCATGGCTCCGCTCGGCAGTCGGCGCCCATTACCGGCCCATGTACCGGTAATGGGCGCCGGGACCGTCGACCGGCGTTCTCGAGGGGCCATGACGCGAATCGGCACCCGGACAGGCCGCCACCTGCTCGTCGCCCGATCTACTGGGGATCTTGACCGGCTTCGGGGGCGCCTTCGTGGGTTTCCGGCGTGATCAGCTCTACCCCGTTCTCCGTCAGCGCGTCCAAAAGGTCAGGCGGCGGCGTGGAGTCCGTGACGAGGAAGTCGGCGCCCCCGAGCTCGGACACCTGGGCGAAGAGCCGGCGATCGAACTTGGACGAGTCGGCCAGAATCGCCACGCGCGCCGCCCGCGAGATCATCTCTCGCATCATCGCCGCCTCGGCGAGGTTGCTCGTCGTGTATCCGGCCGCCGAAACGGCGCCGACCCCGATCAACGCCAGGTCGCAGCTGATGTCCAGCTCGCTTCCGTCGGACGCCCGGAAGCTGACGGGGCCGATGGTGGCCAGCGTGAGAGTGCGGACCGCGCCGCCGAAGACGTACACGTCGCGGACGGCTGAGGGTGGCAGCGCCGGGGGTACGAGCAGGCTGTTCGTCACCACGGTCAGGTCCCGATGGTTGCGCAGGTTCCGGGCCACGGCGAGAGTGGTCGTACCGCCGTTGATCATGATGATCGACCCATCTTCGACCAGCGACGCGGCAAGTACCGCGATCTTCTCCTTCTCGCGTTCTTCCATCTTGAGCCGCACGTCCACGGCCCGGTCGACCCGAGATAGAGTGGCCTGACTGACCGCTCCGCCATAGGTGCGGACCAGGACACCGTCGGCGCTGAGCTGGTCCAGGTCCCGCCGGATCGTGTCGATGGAGACGCCGAAGCGCTCTGCGAGTGCGCTGACCGTGACCTGCCCGGCCTCCGCGACGTATGCCGCCAGCTGGGCCTTACGTCCTGCAGGTAGACGACGCTGCCGGTCGTCTTCGTCAAGGGTCACTGACCCTCCCATCTCTGCGGTAGTTGCGTTACTGATCAACGCAACAGAGGGGTGATACAGGCCTAGAACTGCAGACTACCGCACAACGCTGCCTCTTTCAGGCGGGATGCCGCCTGTTTCGAGGGCTCCGGCGCTGGGAGTCTCGTGATCGAGCACGGATCTTCCGCATGAATGCCGGACTGTGCGGTTCCTAGCGGGTTTTTGCGTTACTAGGTCTTGTGGGGTAGCGACACGCGTTGTTAATGTGGCGGAAACCGGCAAAGACCGGTAACACCTGTACAGCAAGGAGGTCGCGATGACCGGAGGCAGCACCCGGTTGCAGGGCCGGACGAGGCGACTACTCGGGGTGATGGCGGTGGCGATGATCGGCGCCACGGCCGTGGGGTGTGGTTCCGGCTCGGGAGCGAGCGCGGGATCGAGCGGCGACGGGACCGTCACTCTGGAGTTTGCGCAGTGGTGGGCGCCGGAGCTGCCGGCGGGATCGTTCGACAAGCTTATGTCGGAATTCACGGCGCAGAACCCGAACATCAAGGTCAAGCTGTTGAGCGGCCCGTACGCGTCCACGAAACAGCAGCTGGTGGCCGGAGCGGCGTCGAGGACGCTGCCTGACGTCGTCGGCCTCGATGGCGCATGGGTGAGCGACTTCGCCAAGCAGGGCGCCATCGCCGACCTGTCCGCGCTCATGACGACCGCGAAGTACGACTCGAGCCAGCTCGCGAGCCAGATCCAGATCAAGGGGAAGACCTACATGATCCCTGTGGTCAACTTCGTCTACCCTCTGTTCGTCAACAATGATCTGCTCGCGAAGGCGGGGGTCAAGACGCCTCCGAGCACGCGCACGGAGTTCTTGGAGGCGGCCAAGAAGGTCAGCGCGCTCGGCGGCAACGTCAAGGGCTGGGCCCTGCCGCTCGACACCGCCGTTCCCAACGGCGTCCAGAACGACGTGATGTCATGGCTGTGGGCATCGGGCGGCAGCATGCTCACCAAGGACGGGAAGCCCGACCTGACCGGCCCCGGCGTCAAGAGCACCGTGGAGTACGTCAAGAGCCTGAACGACGCGGGCGTCATCGCGCCCGGAGCGCTGACCATGAAAGAGCAGGACAAGGTGGAGAAGTTCTCCACCGGTCAGGTCGGCATGGTGATCGATTCCCTGGCGCACATCGGGCTGATCAAGAAGAACAATCCGAAGCTGGACTTCACGGTCGTGCCGATCCCGGCCGAGGACGCCTACACCGGCAGGCGCGGCATCCCGTACGCGTCCTGGGGCATCGGCGTCGCCGAGTCCTCGGAGCACAAGGCCGAGGCGTTCAAACTGGTCCAGTTCTTGATGGACAAGAAGGCGAATGCGCAGCTGAGCACGCTGGCGAACGGCTTCCCCGGCAACAAGACGGCCGAGCCTGACTTCAGCACGAGCGACCCGCTGTTCAAGACGGCCTTCGACATCTACAAGGCGGGCTATCCCGCCAACGAGTTCGTGGGGCTGCCGAAGTCCGAAGACCTCATGCGCAGCTTCGATGAGCAGCTGCAGCTCGCGCTCACCGGCAAGCAAAGTGTCGACGACGCCCTCAACAAGGCGCAACAGGCCTGGGCACCGGTGCTCTGACCTTCCGTACTTCGTGGGCCGCGCCGACCGTGCGGCGCGGCCCCCGAACCAAGGAGACATCGATGGAAACCGCGAAACTCGATCCGGCGGCCTCCCCGGGAGCCGCAAAATCGGCATCGGAATCCTCTGCGGGCCGACGGAGAAGGACGCGGCCTTTCCCCGTGCAGGGTGTCGTCCCGTACGGCTATCTCTCGCCGACGCTGATATTGATCTTTGTACTGATGATCATCCCCATCGCGATGGTGATCAGCTACTCGTTCAAGGACAACGTGATCGTCGAGCAGAATCCGGTCTTCGCCGGGCTCGCCAACTACGCCACGGTGCTCACCGATCCGGACTTCCTGGCAGCACTGAAGAACACGTTCATCTTCATCACCGTGAGCACCGTCGCTCACCTCGGCCTGGGCCTGGCCTTCGCGACGATGCTCAACACCCCGTTGCTGGGCGGAGTGACGAAAGCCATCTTCCGCATCGTCTACATCCTGCCCTGGCTGTTCACGGTCGCCGTGATCGCGGTCATCTGGCGGCTCATGCTGGACCCGTCCGGGGTGGTCAACTACATCCTGACCACGATCGGCGTGATGCGCGAGGAAGTGAGCTGGCTCTCCGAGCCGAACACGGCGCTCTGGGCGTTGACATTCATCAACATCTGGGCCGGCTTCCCCTTCTTCATGATCAGCATCCTCGCCGGGTTGCAGGGAATCTCGCCCGTTCTGTACGAGGCGGCCTCCGTCGACGGCGCAAGCACTTTCCGCCAGTTTCGCAACGTGACGCTGCCACAGCTGAAACCGGTGCTCCTCAGCATGGCCGTGCTCGATCTCATCTGGACCTCCCAGCAGTTCGCCCTCATCTGGATGACCACCGGTGGTGGCCCGCTGAATGCCACCGAGATGCTCAGCACGTACACCTACAAGCAGGCCTTCAGCAGTTACGAGTTCGCCACCGCGTCCGCCGCCGCCGTCATAGTCCTGCTGCTCACGATGGTTCTGGCCTTCTTCTACGTTCGCCTGCAAAAGGAGAGGTGATCACCGTGCTCACCCGCAAAAGGCGGCGCCTCGGCGCGAAGATCGCCGTGCTCGCAGGCCTGTGCGTCGGCGCGGCCTTCGCCGGCCTTCCGGTCGTGTGGATGCTGTCGACGTCGTTCAAGACCAACGGGGAAGTCTTCCAGGTTCCGCCGCGGCTGATCACCGAGAACTTCTCGTTCGACGCCTACAAAGTGATCCTGGCCGACGCGACTCAGTTGAGGTTTTTCATCAACAGTTACATCGTCGCGCTGTCGGTGACCGTGCTGACATTGTTCGTGGCGATTCTCGCGGCGTATGGATTCAGCCGCTACAACTTCCCGCTGAAACGATCCGTCAACGCCGTGATCGTCACTGTCCAAGCTGTGCCGCCAATCACACTCGTCATTCCCTATTTCGGTCTCGTGGTGGCGCTCGGCCTGTACAATACTTATCCGGGGCTCATCCTCACGCATATGGTGTTCACCTTGCCCTATGCGATTATCATGATGACCGCGTACTTCAACACCCTGCCGCGAGAACTGGATGAATCCGTCAAGGTGGACGGGGCGTCGAGCTGGACGGCTCTCTGGCGGATCCTGGTGCCCATTTCGGTGCCCGGGCTGGTCGCCGTCGGCGTCTACACCTTCATGATCTCGTGGAACGAATACCTGTTCGCGCTGACGCTCACGCGTACCGACGACATGCGAACCGTTCCCATCGGCATCCAGCTCCTGATGGGCCAGCACTCCTACGAGTGGAACCAGATGATGGCCATGAGCATCCTGGGGTCCATCCCGGTGCTCGTGTTGTTCCTCCTCTTCCAGCGGCGATTCATCGGCGGCCTCACCTCCGGCGCGGTCAAGTCCTGAAACGTCGTCCCCGTCCCGAGTGACAATCAACTGATCAGAAGGAGAAATACAGCAATGCTGACGACCGGCAAGGTGCTCTTGGCTGTCGCGAATGAAAGAAACTTCGCCGTGCCCGCCTTCAACATCAGTGACTACGCCATGTTCAACGGCATCGTGGACATCAGCGAGGAGAAGAACGCGCCGCTTTTCATCGGGATCCACCCCGACGAGGTGCGGCACATCGGAGTGGACGTGATCGCCGCGATGACCCAGCGGGCCCATCGCTCGTCCGTGCCGATCGCGATTCACTGGGACCACGGCGCGACCTATCAGGAGATGCTGACCGCGATCCGGATCGGCTTCACCTCGGTGATGATCGACGCCTCGATGAAGTCGTTCGAGGAGAACATCGCGATCTCCAAGAAGGTCACGGAGACCGCGCACGCGGTCGGCCTGTCGGTCGAGGCGGAGCTGGGGACGATCGGCAAGACCGACAGCGAGGCCGAAGACGGCAGCGACGCGATCATCTACACCGACCCGGCGGACGCCGTGACCTTCGTGCAGGCGACGGGGGTGGACAGCCTCGCCGTGGCCATCGGCACCTATCACGGCCTCTACCCGAAGAACCTGAAGCCGGAGCTGAAGCTCGACCTGCTGAAGGAGATCAAGGACCGGGTCAAGATCCCCCTGGTGCTGCACGGCGGCTCGGGCAATCCCGACGACGAGATCGCGGAGTCGGTCAAGCTCGGCATCAACAAGATCAATATCTCCAGTGACATCAAGGCCGCCTACCACCTGAAGATGCGCGAGGTCCTGGCCGATGAGGGCCTGCGTGAGCCGAACTCCATCCAGCCGCCGTGCATCGAGGCGATGAAGGTGGTGGCCGGGCAGAAGATCGACCTCTTCGAAGCGGCCGGCAAGGCATCTCTCTACTGACATGACCAGCCGTGTGGTCCTGGGCTTGGGGGGATGCGTCGACTACGAACTCAAGCTGTCCTCGTCGATCTTGGAGCAACTGGTCGGCGAGTATCAGATCCGCGATGCCGAGCTGACTTCGTCGGTCACCGTGACCAACGAGCGTGAGCTGGTCATCTCGATTCTCACCTACCTCAAAAAGGGCGGAGGAGGCGAGCACTTCGTCGCCTCCTCCGAATGCCTGGACGCATTCGCCGGGCGGTTCCCCAAACGAACGACTCTGGGCGGGACCTCCGTTCGGGCGGCGATGGAGATGAGCCGGCTCGGCGTACCGTCCACCCTGCACCTGGTCAGCCTCAACGACATCGTCCGCCGCCTGCTGCCGGCAAGCTGCGACTACATCTGCAGCGGCGACCAGGACACCCTCTATCCGCACCTGATCGTGCAGTACGACCAGGGCATGCGGGTTCGGGCAGGTGACATCGACATCGACACGCCGTTTCCGAACAGACTGATCTACGTCAACGACCCGGACAACGAGTCCATGCTGCTGAGTGATGAGCTGGGCTCGTTGCTCGGCGACGCACGGGTCTTTCTGATCTCGGGATTCAACGCGATACGGGACCGGCGAACACTCGACCGGCGTCTTTCCACGCTGCGAAGCCACATGCGACAACTTCCGGCCGAGGCGGTCGTCTACTACGAGGATGCCGGATTCCACGAGCCGGGCCTCAGCCAACGGGTCCGCGACGCGCTTCTGGAAGTCATCGACGTTTACGGGCTGAACGAAGACGAGATGCAGTCGCACCTGGGCTACGCCGTCAACCTGCTCTCCGTGACGGAGGTGGCACGTGCCCTCGAATCGCTGCAGGCTCTCATCCCCGTGAAGACCCTGGTGGTGCACACCAAGTACTGGTCGGCGGCATTCGGCGAAAGAGCCGGCGAGTACGCGGAGCCACTGAACGAGGGCATCGTGATCGCCAGCACCCGCTACTGCCACGGCGACGAGTACACGAACCACCAGTACGAACTCATGCAGAACCGGCCGAGGCGAACGGAGGCGGTGGAGTTCGCCGCGGCTCTGGAACGCCGAATGGGCGGGGTTGTTCGTTGCCTGCCCGGTTTCGAGCTTGACGTCGCCGCGCCCACGACCATCGGGCTCGGCGACGCGTTCGTCGGCGGTTTCCTCGCCGCGGTCTCCCAGGGCGGCTCAAGCGGTCAGAGCATCACGTGAGGTGATCCGCTCCCGCGTCTCCAGCCTGCTACTTCGCCGCGGCCATCACGTTCACCACGATCGATTGACGAAACGTGGCGCGCAGGCCGTCCTCAGAGCTCATGCGGCTCCCTCTTCGTGAATGCCGTGATGGTCACCACCGGGTCAGCCACCCGGTAGGGCGAGGCGACCGGGCCGAGCCCCTCCTCGATGTCGGCCCGCAGGTCCCGGGCACCGTCGTCGAGGCCGGCCATCCGGTCGCGGACCACGTCGCGCACGGTCGACGGCGCCTCCGTCCGGGCCACCGCGTCATGGGTGAGCACGCCCATGCCACCGAGCAGCCGGGACAGCTCCCGGACGAAGAACGAGTTGCCGGCGGTGCGGGCGTAGATGCCGCGCGGCGGCGGGACCGGGCAACTGGCCGGTCCCGCCACGAACGATCTCGGCCACCTCGGCCACGTTGAGCGGGCCGAGTCGGAAGGCCGCCGCCTGGCCCACGAGCAGGCCGTCGCCGTCCACCAGGTTCCACATCGTCACGTCCTCGATCCAGAACCGGCGGCCGGACTTGGCGATGCGCTGTCCCCGATAGCCGGTCGCGAAGCCGTCCCGACGTACGGCGTCCAGTAGCGCCTGGCGGTCCTCCCGCCGGTCCGGCTCCGCCGAGAGCCGCCGTGGCCTCGGGGCCTGACAGCGGGGTGCCGACGAAGCGCAGGTGGGAGCGCGCCGGCGGTCGAAGAAGTCGGAGTCCACGGAGCAACCGTTCTTTGCCGCGTCGGAGGGGATCTTGCGTCCGATGTCACCCGGGCGTACTTGACAGAAACTGGACGGAAAATGGAATCCCGCGCTTTCCATGCGCGTGCTTGCGGGCGCGACGGCGGCAGGGGCGGTAGCCGTGGTGTTCGCCGGCTCGGTGATCGCCACCCCCGCGGCCGCCGCGTCCCAGACCACCAGGGTGACCGCGCACAGTCGGACGACCAGTTCGCCCAAGTACTACTTCGCCGCCGGGCTCCTCGGCCGGAACGAGGTGCCCGAACGGGGCAAGAAGGTCAACGACCCCAACGGCGTGGCCGTCGCCAAGTTCCGCATCAGCGGCGACCGCTTCTACTTCTTCGTGCAGTGGAGGAACACCGGCAGGCCGACCGCCTTCCACATCCACCGGGGCAAGGCGGGCGTGAACGGCCCCGTCGTCATCGACCTGCTGTCCAACGGCCGCATTCGCGGCAACACCGCTTCCGGCTCCGTTCGCGTCAAGAGCAGCCTGCTCAGGGACATCAAGAACAAGCCCAAGAACTGGTACGCCAACCTGCACACTTCCCAGTTCCCCGATGGCGCGGTCCGCGGCCAGCTCCACAAGGGCGGCCGCTGGTAGACCGATCGCTGCGAGGCGAAGCCCGTGTGGGCCGGCGTCCTGAGGGCTCGGGAAGGCCGGCTCGCACCCACGTTTCAGACGTCGATGGCGGTGATCCGCCTTGGACCGGCTCGAGAACGGATCCAGTGATCGTTCACTCTTCATCAAGTGATCCTGCGTAACTTCACGGGAACAGCGCTGATCCGCTATGACGAGGCGCGCGAGGGGCCACCGAGCCTGACCGACCTATGACATATCGCCGCACGGAACCACCACACTCGCCCGAAAGGAGGGCTCCCCGTGCTCAACAGTGCCTATCGAGCGCAGTGCGAAGCCGAGGAAGCGCGCCACACGCCGGACTGCGCCACCAGGAACACGAAGCTCACTCTGCTCGCTCTCGCGCTCGGCACCTTCGCCATCGGCACGGGTGAATTCGGCAGCAACGGCATCATCCAGCTCTTCGCCGCGGACATGGGCATCTCGATCCCGCAGGCGACGTACGCCGTGACCGCCTACGCGGTCGGCGTCATGATCGGGTCCCCTGTCATCACGATCGTGGCCGCCCGGCTGAACCGCAAGCAGCTACTCCTGGCACTCATCCTTCTCTTCATCGTCGGGAACCTGCTGTCGGCGCTGTCCGCGAACGTCGGCATGCTGATCGCGGCCCGGTTCATCACCGGCACGGTGCAGGGCGCCTACTTCGGTGCCGGCGCCGTCGTCGCCGCCTACGTCTACGGTCCGGGCAAGGGCGGAAAGGCGTTCGCGACCGTCATGGCCGGCCTGACCATCGCGACGATCGTCGGCTCGCCTCTCGGCACCTTCGTCGGGCAGCAGGCCGGCTGGCAGGCGCTGTACGTCGTGGTCGCGGTGATCGGCCTGGCCGCCGGTGCGGCCATTCTCCTCTGGGTGCCCGCCACCTCCGACCTCGACGGCGGGCCCATCGCGCAAGAGCTGGGCGCCCTGCGCCGACCGATGGTCTGGGTGATCATGGTCGTCGCCGCGCTCGGCATTTCCAGCATCTTCGCCGTCTACACCTTCATCGGTCCCTATGTCACGGACGCGGCACGGGCCGATGAATCGCTGATCCCCGTGGCACTCGCCGTGTTCGGCGTCGGCATGGCGGTGGGTAACCAGGTCGGTGGCCGCCTTGCTGACCGCTATGCGTACCGGGGTCTCGTCCTGGGCTACGGGAGCGTCCTGCTGTTCCTCATCGCGATCGCCGCGACAGGCGAAACGATCTGGCTGCTCATGCATGCCCTTTTCGGAGTCGGCGCGACCATGATGCTCGCCATCCCGACGATTCAGGTGCTGCTCACCAAGAACGCCCCCGAGGCGCCCACATTGATGGGGGCGCTCAACCTCGCATCGCTCAACCTGGCCAACGCGCTGGGAGCCGTCGGTGGCTCGATCACGCTCGGCGCGGGCCTCGGCACCCTCTCGACGGCATGGGCGGGCCTGGTGCTGACGGCCGCCGGTCTCCTCCTGTTCGCCATCACCGTCCGTCATGCGGTGCCGCCGCGGCGCGTCGAGACGACAGCGGCGGCGGCTTGAACCCCTCGAACTTCATGGTGTGCCGATTGGCGCCCTGGATGCCGGCCGGAGAAAGGCGCGAGCCACGAGTGCCGCGCGCGATTGCGAGTCGCAGTCCGTCACCGTGGTCGGAGGTGCCAACTCCGCAGGTCAGGCGGCACCCTTCCTGGCCTCCCGCGGCTCTGGCCCCGTACCCGGATCGTCGGCCTGAACGGGAACGGCGCGCTCGGCTTGGGAGGTCTGCAGGGGTGAGGCGTCTTCGCGGCTGAGGGACTCAAGGTGGTGCGGCGCACGCTGAGGCATGACGGCGTCGTGCTGACCGCCGACACCTACGTCTCGGTGCTGTCGCACCTGTATCACGACAGTGCCCGGACGACCGCGCGGCTGGTGCTGAAGGCGGTGCGGGTGAGCTCCCGGAAGGTCGGCAAGGCGCGGGCGGGGGCGTGAGTCACATGTGGCTCACCGTGACTCACGATCAGACGACTCGACACCGCAGGTCGGAGTGGTAGGGCGCGCCCGGGGCTCAAACAGGGACAGTGATGTCTGTCGCTGTCCCTGATCGGCAGGACGCCGTCATCGGCCCTGCAGTACTCTCTCAGCGTTTGATCTTGAGGGTAGGCGCGAGCGCTGTCTACAGCGGCGACGGCCGGCGGTCGAGTGCGGCCAAGGCTGTCAAAACCTGGAGGAGAACAGGAATGCGAAGAACCTGGCCAGTGGCCTTGGTGGCCCTAGCCACGGTTGTCATGGGCGGCGCGACGCCGGCGAGTGGCAACGCGGTCGATTCGGCAGCCGATTCGACGACGGCAACGACGACGGCAACGGCAACGGCAACGGCAGCGGTCTGCGGCAGCTCGTCGCTGAACGGCCCGACCACACCGCCCTCCGGCGCGGTCGTGGTCCCTGCGGGCGACAACAGCGGCGTGAACTTACGCCAGGCGAACACCACGTACTACTTCGAGACCGGCACACACACGCTGGGCACGGACCAGTACGCCCAGATCATGCCCGGCAACGGCGCGACGTTCATCGGCGCGCCCGGCGCGGTACTGGACGGGCAGCGGCTGAACCGGTACGCGTTCACTCAGCAGGCGACCGGCGTCACGATCCGGTACCTGACCATCACCGGATTCGTCGCGCCGCGCGATCAGGGTGTGGTCAACCACGACTCCGGCGACGGCTGGGTCGTGGAGCACAACACGATCCGCAACAACTCCGGCGCGGGGCTGATGGCCGGGGCCACGAACAAGATCCGTGGCAACTGCCTCAAGGACAACGGGCAGTACGGCCTGAACGCGTACAAAGATGGCAACACCATCACCGGCCTGGTTGTGGCGGACAACGAGTTCACCGGCAACAACACCGACGACTGGGAGCACCAGGAACCTGGGTGCGGATGTACCGGTGGCATGAAGTTCTGGGCGGTGAACGGTGCCGACGTGACCGGCAACTGGGTCCACGGCAACCACGGGCCGGGGGTCTGGGCGGACACCAACAACAACGACTTCCTCATCGAGGACAACCTCATCGAGGACAACGAGTCGCTCGCGATCTTCTACGAGATCAGCTACAACGTCGTGATCCGGAACAACACCATCCGCCGCAACGCCTGGGCCTCCGGCGCCGAGCGGGCAGCGAAGGGCGACCCGTTCCCCGAAGCGGCGATCTACCTGTCCGAGGCGGATGGTGAGCCCCGCGTGCAAGCGCGGACCAGCAAGATCGAGATCACCGGCAACCGGCTCGAGAACAACTGGGGCGGGATCACCGCATGGGCGAACGCCGACCGGTTCTGCAACAGCCCGGCCTCGACGACCGGCGACTGCACGCTGATCGTCGGACCGACCAACACCTCACAGTGCTCGGCTCCTGCCATCGCCAGTGAGCCGCTCTACACCAACTGCCGCTGGTGGACGAAGAACGTCGACATCCACCACAACACGTTCGCCTTCGACCCCAGCGCCGTCAACGGCGGCTGCCCGACGCAGTACTGCGGGCACATGGCCCTGCTGTCCAACTGGGGTACGTACCCGGACTGGTCCCCGTACAAGGGCGCCGTGATCCAGCAGTCGATCGTCCACGACTCGCACAACTCCTGGCACGACAACACCTACACAGGACCGTGGCAGTTCAGGGTCACCGACATGGGCAATCGCATCGTGCCCGGGCTGTGGGTCGGCCCCCAGTACGGCCAGGACGCCGGCAGCACGTTCGACGGCGGCACGCCCGTCCCGCCGGCGATCGCCGAGCAGGACTTCGAGTCCGGCTCGACGGTCGCGCCCTACTCCCCGTGGTACGGGGCCAGCCTGGCGCACCAGACCGGCGGCGCGCATGGTGGCACAGGCTCGCTGCAGATGACCAGCGCCCAGGCGTCTGGCAGCGCGGTGGCGCTTGACAACTTCCCCGGATACAGCGGTGTGGTCGCCGGTACGAGCTACCAGGTGTCGCTGTGGTACCGGGAGGCCGTGGCGACCATGCCTGCCGTCACGTGGAATGTGCGGTGGCGCGACGAGTCCGGCACGGTGCTGCGTACCGACGCCATCTCCCTGACCCGGAAGACCGCCTGGACCGAAGCAGCCGGCACGTTCACCGCGCCCGCAGGCACGACCCGCGTCGACTGGACCTTTGTCTGGAACGCGAGCACCGCCGGACCCGCGTTCCAGATCGATGACGTGGCGATCCGTCCCGGGAAGCTTTAGCAAAAGACCTGAAGAACATGAGCCCGGTGACGGCGCTCCGCCCGCCTTCCTGGGAAAGAGCGGCTGCAACACGGAACCCCGTGTTGCAGC